>LSSI01000014.1 GCA_001595945.1 Thermoplasmatales archaeon SM1-50 | reverse complement strand
CTCTGTTCTTTTTTCATGAGGCAGCCTCCTGTTCAAGCAGTGCGGTGATCATCACTAAAACTTGATTACTCTTGTAACCTTTTTGTTCAATCGCTGAGGAAAGACACACACCTGCACAGGCACCACAACCTTTGCAGAGCGCCCTGTTGACTTCTGCCACAAAACGGGTTGGGTCTTTCGGATGTGGTTTCATCGAAATTGCGGAATATGCACAAACAGGTTCACAGATACCGCATCCTCTGCAGAGGTCTTCATTTACCTCTGAGACAATCCCCTCTCCTTTCATCCGTTCCTGCATGATAGGAATGGCAGCACGAGACGCAGCTCCTTCCGCCTGAGCAATGGAATCAACGAGGTTTTTCGGGTAATGCGCGGCACCACAGAGGTACACTCCTGAGGTTGAAAAATCTAAAGGTTTGATTTTCGCATGAGACTCAATGAAAAAACCAGCAGAATCCACAGGGATTTTCAACATGTTTTTCAGTTTCTCAGTCATCACTTCCCCCTCCGTATTAATCGTCAATACAACGAGATCAGCAGGAATCGTGATTTCTTCCCGTGAGATATCATCAAAAACCTTCACTGTCACTGGTCCATTACGAGGGTTTTTCTTATCTAAAATGACTTCTGGTTTTTTCTCACCAGCATACCGAATTGTTGTCACATGATATTTCTTGAGCACCTCAGCATAGTATTCCTCTTCTTCTTTCCCAAACACTCGGACGTCTCTATATAATATATACACTTTTGCATCTGGATATTTCTGACTGATCATCTTCGCATTTTTAATGGATACCCCACACCCAACGCGGCAACAGTATGGTCGCTCTTCATCCATGGCACCAGCACAGTTGATAAACACCACCGTCTTTGGTTTTTTTTCAAGACGATTGTGTTTTATTTTCTCCTCCAACTCTGTTTGTGACAGGATGTTTTTATTTTTCTTATATTGATAGCTTTCTTTGAGATCAATTTCTCTGAACCCGGTTGCGACGATAATTGTACCAAACTCTACTTCTTTCTCCGTGTTTTTCTGTTGTATCTTCCCTTTGTAATTCCCGATATATCCTTCAATGTTCACGAGTTTTGATTCTGTCATCACCGTGATCAGTTTATTGTCAAGTACTGTTTTCACGAGTGGTTTGATGATATCATCTGTTTTTATATCTGAGGGAAACATTGAATAGAGATGGTTTAGTCTCCCCCCAAGCTCTGGTTCTTTCTCTATCAGGATGGATTTGATGCCCATCTCTGCGAGGGCAAGGGCTGCCTTCATCCCTGAAACCCCACCTCCAATGACAAGAGTAATTGGGTAAATGGCAAATTCTTCTTCAGTGAGCGGTTCGAGATACCGCACCTTTGCCACAGATGCTTTTACTAGGTCAATTGCTTTTTTTGTTGCTGCATCCCAATTCGAAGAATGAACCCAGGAGCATTGGTTCCGAATATTAGCCATTTCAAAGAGATATTTATTCAGTCCAGCTTCCATTAACGTGTCTTGAAACAACCCACCATGGGTACGAGGAGAACATGCGGCGACAACAATTCGATTTAGCTGTTTTTCTTTTATCAGCTCTTTGATTTTTTTACTGATATCCTCGGAGCAGGCGAACATCACATGATCTGCGAACACTACGTTAGGGAGCTTCTTTGTTTCCTCAGTTACCTTTTCGACATCAAGATACCCTGCAATGTTTTTTCCACAGTGACAAATGAACACACCGATACGAGGTTTCTCCATGGAAATATCTCGTTCTGGGGGGAACTCTTTCCCGATGTGTCTTTCTCTGTCCTTTATTGAAACGATTGCTTTTGCTGCAGCGCCACTTGCCATGGAGACACTATCGGGGATGTCTTTCGGACCTTGGATGCACCCTGCAAGAAATACACCTAGACGAGTGGACTGCACGGGATTTGTCAGGAGTGAATCTTGTTTGAAAAACCCGTTTTCATCTACCTCAATGCCAAGGATTTTCCCAAGCTTTTTATTCCCTTGCGCTGGGACAATCGCGGTGGACAAAACCAACAGATCAGCGGTGCTTTCCTCTATCTTCCCCGTTAAGGTGTCTTTATACCGTATGGTTAAGCTTTTGTCTTTATTTTCATATACGGATGCTGGTCTTCCCCGCACATATTTTACACCAAGTTTTTTCGCATGGTCATAGTATTGCTGGAAGTCCTTCCCGTATGCTCGTATGTCCATATAATAGATAATAACATCAATATCTGGATTGGCTTCTTTGGTAATAGATGCTTCTTTTGTTGCATACATACAACAGACTCGTGAGCAGTACGGATAACCAAGTTGGGCACTGCGTGACCCTACACATTGAACCCATGCGATAGTCTTCGGTTTTTTCCCATCAGAGAGTCGCACAACCTTTCCACTGGTTGGACCAAATGACGACAGCAATCGCTCGAATTGCATGGCGGTAATGACGTTTTCATATTTTCCGTATCCATATTCTTTCCGCATTTCAAGAGGTTCAAAAACCTCAAAACCGGTTGCAACAATAACGCTACCGATGTTTACCTCAATTTCTTCAGATTTTTCTAGAAACGAAATTGCTTCAGGTTCACAGACCCGATCACAGGATCCACAACCCGTACAATGGTCATAGTCAATGGTATATACAATTGGGACTGCTTGGGGGAATTCTATGTATATTGCTTTTCGTGTCGAGATCTTTTCATCAAAGAGATTGACCACGTCTACTGGACAGACTTCAGCGCAATCACCACACCCTGTACATTTATCTGGGTCGACATACTTACTTTTTCTCCAAATCTGTGCTTTAAAATTTCCTGTTTTTCCTTCAAGAGCATTTATCTCTGCGTAGGTGATGAGTTCAATATTTGGATGGCGTGCAAGCTCAACCATTTTTGGTGCAGCTGTACAAATTGAACAATCATTTGTTGGAAACGTTTTATCAAGTTTGACCATTGATCCACCGATGGTGGAAGTCTTATCGATAATTACGATATGGTATCCTTTATCAGCGATGTCGAGCGCAGCCTGCATCCCTGAGATACCTGCTCCAATGATGAGAACATCGCTGTGGATGACACGTTTTTTACGTTCAACCATTGAAATATCAGTAGGAGCCGTGCTTTTCATCAATCGAATTGATTTGTTCTCTATGATCTCCTCTGGTTCATCATAAAAATAATCATCTTCAAGGGGAATTCCTAAATCATGATCCATTTTTTGTCTATAGTTCTTTAATGGCATTCTTCCCTGCCTCAAACCCTTGTTCATAGGCTTTGATATTCAACTCGGTAAACCTCTTTGGAACGCTATCAATGACAGATTCTTTTACAGCTTCAGGTTTTAACAAACTAAAAATTCCAGTGAATGCTCCGACCATAACTATATTGGTGACAATTTTATTGCCAAGTTTCTCGGCAATTTGCTGCGCATGTACCTTATACAGCGGTCTCCCGATATTATGGTTTTTCACGAGGTCAGGATCAACGATAATTATCGTGTCATCCGTGATATCATCACGATACGTATCAAATGATTCCTGAGACATGGCTACGAGACAATCCACGCCAAGGGGCCGCGGATAGCCAATTTTTTCATCAGAGATAATAATCTCTGATCGGGCTGCTCCACCACGCGCCTCAGGGCCATAGGACTGACTCTGAACAGCATGGTAGTCCATGAAGACAGACGCGGCTTTCCCAATGATAAAACCAGCGAGGATGACCCCCTGTCCCCCAAAACCGCAAATTCTTATCTCTTTCTTCATTTCTTCCCCTCCTTAGGTTCATTTTCTTTTATTTGTAACCTGTTTACGAGATTCCCATATAACTCAAAAAATCCTGGTTTTTGAAGATCTTGGAACACACCAATTTGAAATTTATGCTTCAACTCTTTTTTCTCTTCTTCAGTTCCATATTGCATGATTTTTTTATAGTCCTCTATAAGAATCGTATTGTTATCATACCATTCCCAGTGTTTTTTAATATCTCCCAGTTTATTTCGCCTTCCATATGCTGTTGGACAGGGTGCTAAAAATTCCAGCAAGGAAAAACCTTTTTTTTGCAAACCTTCTTTTATTGATTTAATAGGCTGATATGGGTGAGTCACACACCAGCGTGCTACATAATTCGCACCAAGGGCACAAGCTAGATTACAGATGTCAAAGGGATTTTCAATATTCCCATATGGGGCCGTGGTTGCAATGCTTCCCAAGGGTGCTGTTGGAGCAAGTTGTCCTCCAGTCATTCCATAAATGAAATTGTTGATCATGATTACTGTCATATCAATGTTCCGTCGTGCTGCATGAATGAAATGATTCCCTCCTATTCCCGCGCAGTCACCATCACCAGTGAAAATGATAATGTTGAGATCAGGGTCAGCAGCTTTGATGCCTGTTGCAAACGCGATTGCTCGCCCATGGGTAGTATGTAATCCGTCAGCGTTGATATATCCCGGTAGGCGGGAAGAGCATCCAATACCTGAGGCGAACACGGTTTTATCCATATCCCAACCAAGTTCTTCAAGAGCCCATAACGTGTATTCTAAAACTACACCATGGCCACACCCGTTGCAGAAAATGGTGGGCCACATGCCATCACGTAGATATTTCTTGTTGAGTTCATCAGCTGTTGTAATTTGTTCCATTTATTTCCCCTCCAAGTATTTATAGATCTCCGCAGGATGATGCATTTCACCGCCAATTTTTGGAGCAGAAATAACCTCACAGTTCCCACCAGCATATTCTCTGACAGGATGAACGATTTGTCCAAGATTCATCTCAGGCACTATGATTTTATCCACTTGTTTTGCCAATTTCACGATTTCTTTCTCAGGGAACGGCCAAACCAGTTTTAGACGAAGCACGCCAACTTTATATCTATTTTTTCTCCCTATTTCCATTGCTGATTCAGCTGGTCGAGCGGTAGCACCATAAGTGACAAAAGCGATATCTGCATCATCAAGGTTTAATTTCTCAACCATCACAAGTTTACTTGCATCATTAGTAATTTTTTCTGTGATCCTTTTTACAAGTCGTTCATGATCGGGTTGTTTATCTGTTGCTGGGAACCCTTTTTCATTGTGAGTTAAACCGGTGACATATGTATGGTAACCAGTTCCAAACGTGGGAAAATCAGGGATTTTACAATTTTTTATTGTCTGTGAATTCATAAAAGGTATAAACTTTTTTTTATCAATAATTGCCGGAACACGGTCAATAATTTCTAAATCTTGCTCTTCAGGGATAATAATGCGTTCTCGGAGGTGTCCGACTTCTCCATCGGTCATGACACAAGCAGGGTTACGGTATTTCTCAGATAAATTGAATGCTTCTATGGTGAAATCGAGACATTCCTGCACAGTACTTGGTGCAAGGGCTAATGCCTCGATATCCCCATGTGTTCCCCATCGGCACTGCATCATATCACCTTGTGCCCCGAGGGTTGGTTGTCCTGTAGATGGACCAGTACGTTGGACGTTGACAATGACGCATGGCGTCTCTGTCATAACCGCATAGCCATAGTTTTCCATCATGAGTGAGAAACCGGGACCTGAGGTAGCGGTCATAGATTTAGCACCTCCCCATGCAGCACCAATCAGTGCGGCAATGCTTCCTATTTCATCTTCCATCTGAATATAGGTTGCGCCTATTCTTGGGAATAGTCTTGCTGCTCCTTCCGCTACTTCTGATGCTGGGGTGATGGGATAACCTGCAAAAAATGAGCATCCTGCTAACATACCGCCGTATACGCAGGCCATATCTCCTAATAAGAATTGTACTTTTTTCCCTAAAGCGTCTCGTATCCGTTTTGGGTCACGCTGGTATTTCATCTTCTTTTTCCTCCTACAGGAATAAGATTAGTTTTTTTCATTGGTTTTTTTTCCTCTTTTTCTGGGATAACGGTGAGAGCAAGATCTGGACAGAGGAGTTCACAGAGTCGACAGTAGTTGCACTCGTTTTGTTGTTTCAACTGGGGAGGACGGACTCCTCGTCGGTTTAGATGATCTGATTCCTCAAGTGCATTTACGGGGCATCGCTCGATGCAGATGTTGCAGCCTTTGCACCAGTCTTCTTTTACCTCAATCATGATTATTACACCATTTTTTTTCAGAAGATATCCAATGCCCGAGAAATCGCCATTTCCCCTCGATATTCAGGGAGGAGGATTGGCGCTTTTTTCGATGATTTTAGATTGGTTTCAGCTAGCATTTTATTATAGCGATCGATATGGTCTAGCGTGAGTTTCCCACTCTTTGCTTTCTTTATGTATTCTGCAGCATAGATACCTGCTCTGCGACCGAAGACATTAAAGTCAAGGAGTGAATTTCCCATAAGTCGATTTTTTCCATGAACTCCTCCTGTAACTTCTCCTGCTGCAAATAACCCAGAGATTCTTGTTTCTGTCCTTTCATTAATTTCCACTCCTCCGTTCTGATAATGAAGAGTAGGGTACACTAATATTGGATGTTTCGTCATATCAATGCCAAATCGTTTGAATTTTCGTACTTCACCCGCAAGTTTCTTTTCTATAGTTCCCTCGCCATGAATGATATCAATCATCGGTGAGTCAAGCCAGACACCTGGCATTCCAGTAGGAGTAATAATTCCTTTACCTTGTTTGCATTCTCTGATGAATGTTGCTGATTCGACATCTCGCGGTTCAAGTGGGAACACAAATGGGTCCCCGTTTTTATTGATCGGTATGGCACCGAGTCCTCTGATTTTTTCTGTTGAAAGGACTCCAACAAGTGGTTCTGGATATGCATCCCCAGTAGGATGAATTTGAATTGTATCAAGGTCAAGGAGATTGGCACCCACATGATACGCCATAACAAGTCCATCTCCAGTTGCTCCATAGTGGTTGGTTGTGGGGTAATTTGAAAGATGCAATCGACCACTTCCTCCTGTTGTTAAAATTGTTGCTTTCGCTCGTATCACATAATATTCAAAAGTCTCTAAATTAAAAGCGACTCCACCGGTAACATGACTTTTTTCATCAGTGAGTAATTCGATGATTGGGCAAAACTCAAGCACCGGGATTTGTAAATTTCTTGCGGTATCTCGGATATTTCGTAGTAACTCCATTCCTGTGTAATCCTTTGCACTATGCATTCGATTCCGACAGGTTCCTCCTCCAGAGAGCTCCTGAAATTCACCGTCATCTTGTCGATCATACATCACTCCAAGTTCTTCATGCCAGTTGATGATTTTAGGTGCATCTAATGCAAGGACACGTGCGAGCTCTGGTTTGTTGGTAAATCGGCCTCCGCCATAAATGTCTAGGTAATGAAGAACTGGGCTATCTTCAGGTCGATCTGCTGCTTGAATACCCCCCTGTGCCATCATGGAGTTAGCGTCACCATGACGGAGTTTTGTAACAATTAAAATTTTTTCCTTTGGAACACCAGATTCATACGCAAACAACGCGGCAACTGTCCCTGCACCTCCACCACCAATTATGAGAATATCAACATCATAATCAATTGTATTGAGATCAACGTCTCTTGAATTAAGAACCGATGATGCTTCTAAAAGATCGACAATGCCATTGTACATCATTTGACCTTTGTCTACCCCTACTTTTACCGGTCTTTTCGTATCTGTCATATAATCAGGGTGATACTGACGAAGGATTGCATCACGCTGTTCCATACTCATCGGTTTGATTGTAGTTGCCATATTTTTTTCACGGTTTTTTTCAACAAGCTTTATCGATTCCATCATGTAATCTGGGTATCCATCAATGTTTTTCACTGTCTCATTCCTCCTTCACTGTTGGTTCGAGGTGTCCTTCTGCTTCAATTTTTCTTTTCGAATAGAGTTCAGTTATTTCTTTAATATCTTTTTTTATCAATTTATCAAGTTCACTGTCGAACTTTCTACTTTCAATTTCTTTGAGGCGTTTCTTGAGGTTTTCTGATCGTTTATCTAAGTATTTTCCACGTAATCGTCGAGCAAGCTGAGACATATGATAATGTTTGATATCAGCGGGACATCGCATAGCACAAAGACCACATTGAATGCAATCGAAGGAGATCTCTGCGCAACTGTTCACATCTCCCCGAATTGCCATTTGAATATATTTCATAACTTCGACATCTTGGGGGCATGATTTTGTACAAGTATTGCAGGAGACACATCGTGCGATTTCAGGGTAATACGTTAAAAGGATGCTTTCGTTAGGTTCTAGCTGATTGATATCATATTGTGCTTTTGATGCAGGTACAAAGGGGAGTTGAACGAGATACATTTTATCTTCAACAAGTTTTTGGCATGCGAGGGCAAATCCAAGTTTTTGCTCGTTTTCTTTTCGATAAATAGTAGAGCAAGCTCCACAAAATCCTGCTCTGCAACCACAACCTCTAATAAATCGATACCCTGCATATTCAATGGCTTTCATGATAGTAATTCCTGTGGGTACTTGGTAGCTCTTCCCCATGATAAATACTTCAACGGTTGCTGCATCCTCTGTATTCATCTTTGGTTTTTTTTTGACTGGCTTTTTGACGAGACTCTGACCTTTTTTACTCATCGCCTACCTCTTTTTTCGTAAAATTTATTCACTAGTGAATTAATCAAAATACAATATCATATATCTCGTAGTTACTCCATGGGTGGCATTTTCTACCATAGTTCTTACCAAGGAGAATCCCCCTGTATATTTTTATAATAATTTTGTATGGTATTACTATGATATAAACCTTTTGTAAAAAATTCTCAAAAAACTAAATATAATTAAAAATTATGTATATCTACATAATTAATATTGAATTTTTTATTACTTTAATAATTAATATTTACTTTTTTGTTAATTTGAGAAATTATTATATAGTAATATCGCATTTTCATAAAACAATGAAAAAGGGTGCTCTTACTTTGAAGGAGCAGTATATGCTCTATGGGCTAGTTCAGAATCCTCAGATGACTGATAAAGAACTCTCAGAAACCATCAAACTGAAACATTCTACTGCGACTGCTATTCGTCATCGATTACGAAACTATGAATTCTTCAGAACTCTTGTCATCCCTCGATTACAAAATCTAGGATGCGATATGTTGGTTGCCATTTACACAAGTTTTAGCCCACTGATCCCCCTTGAAGAGCGTATACGGATTACCGAACCTACAATTGAAGTGTTTGATGAAATATTTTTATCTGTTGGTGAACAAGATAAAGGTTTTTCCCTTAGTCTGTCAAAAGATTATGCGACCATTGGAAACATAAACGACATTCGCACTCAGACCTTCGGAGGGCGCGGTCTTTTAGAAGACGAATACCCAAACATGGTCGTATTCCCTTTTACAATTAGTAAGATTTATCGGTATCTTGATTTTGCTCCCCTTCTTAAAACACATTTTAAGATAGATTTTGAAACTGAAAAAACGATACGAAATTATGGTTCACAAGATAATACAAATGTTATGTTTATGGAAACAGAGAAAAATGTATATTATTTACTCGTGAAATATCCAGAGATGTCTGATGATGATATTGGAAAAGAGCTTGGTGTATCACGTCATACTGTATCGCGAATACGACGAGGGTTTGAGAAAGACAAGCTCATTCGAAAAATCAATATCCCTGACTTGAAAAAACTTGGTTTTGAGATTTTAACATTTACTCATATTCGTTTTGATCCACGTAATCCACCTGATATGGAGCGAGATGAAGCAGCAGTGCTGATGGATAATTCTACGATTTTTATGGCATGTCGTATGTATGAGACAGTGATGCTTTCCATTCATTATAACTATGAGGCATATAAAGGAGATAAAACGAAAATGATGCAGATTTTACGAGAGAATAAATGGATTGCCAAGGATCCAGTGGTGCGTACATATGGATTAAATACAATGATATTTATAAAAGATTTTAAGTTTGCTCCAATCGCTCGAAAGATCGTTGGCTGTACGTTATTAATATAATGAATAATATGTAATATTAGCTCTTTCAAAAAATTGATAGACATTATATAGGGGCATTTGTATTCCGGACCATGAAACTTTTTGAGTATCGGGGGAAGCAACTTTTTCAAAAATACGGGATTTCGATTCCAAAAGGTACTGTCATCGAATACGAAGGAGATCACTCTAATCTTTTTTTTCCCTGTGTTTTAAAAGCTCAGGTTCCTGTGGGTGGACGAGGAAAAGCAGGTGGAATACAACTTGCTCAAACCCGGGAGGTTGCAAAGGAAAAATTAGCAGGCATTTTTCAGATGAAAATTGGAGGATTCCAAGTTAAAAAGGTATTAGCAGAAGAAAAAATAGGTGTGAAAAAAGAATTGTATCTGAGCTATACGTTGGATCGTTCTCGACGTATGCCGCTATTGATGATGAGTGGTAAAGGTGGTATGGACATTGAGAGTGTTGCTGATAATCTTATTTTCAAAGAATGGATTAATCCGCTTATTGGGATCCAACGATTCCATATTCGCGGGATACTAGCGAAATTGGAACTTGAGAAGGATGAAGAAAAAAAGATTGCTCCAATTGTTTTAAAGTTGTATAAATTGTTTCGAGAGTATGACTGCGAGCTTGTGGAGATCAATCCTCTCGTTATTTCTGGTGATGAACAGGTTATTGCGTTAGATGCGAAGGTGATTGTGAATGATGATGCACTGTACCGGCATCCTGATCTTGTTGCTGAACACCAGGAGCTGACTATGTTAGAAAAAGAAGCAAAAGAAAAAGGTATCGCGTTTATTCAGTTGGAAGGGAATATTGGTGTCATTGCAAATGGTGCTGGTTTAACAATGGCAACACTGGATGCCCTAACCCATTACAAGGGGAAAGGAGGTGTGTTTCTTGATTTGGGTGGGACAGATGATCCAGAGAAGGTAAAGCAAGCGTTTGAATTGATGAAGAAAGCAAAGCCAAAGGTTATTTTGTTAAATTTATTTGGTGGAATTACCAAATGTGATACAGTGGCGAAAGGAGTAAGCACTGTGATTTCTAAGGAAGGAATTGATTGTCCAGTTATTTCACGGATTAAAGGATGTAATGAGGAGATTGCAAAGGATATTTTGAAAGATGCAGGATTGATTACTGCAGGAAGCCTGCAGGATGCTGCAAAGAGATCATCAGATTTAGCTGGTTGGTGAAGAAATGTCGATTTTTGTTGATACAAATACAAAGGTAGTAGTGCAAGGCGCAACAGGTCATCAAGGGCAATTTCATATTGGAGAAATGCTCAATTTTGGAACAAAAGTAGTCGCCGGAGTGACTCCTGGAAAACAAGGTGAAGAGGTTCATGGTGTGCCGATCTTTAATACCGTGCAGGAAGCAGTTATGGAGACAGATGCAAATACATCATTGGTGTTAGTTCCTGCGCGTTTTTCGAAGGATGCAGTGTTTGAAGCATTGGATGCAGGGATTACAACTTTGGTAGTGATTACGGAAAATATTCCTTTTCATGATGCAATGGAGTTTGTTCATTATGCAATGTATAAGGGCGCGGTGGTGATTGGACCGAATTGCCCAGGGATTGCAAGCCCCGGAAAAAAAGCAAAAGTAGGAATCCTTCCTAGTGGTATTTTTGTGAAAGGACATGTGGGTGTTGCAAGTCGTTCAGGAACATTAACCTATGAAATTGTGAATTCATTAAGTGAACGTGGGATAGGTCAGAGTACTTGTGTAGGCCTTGGTGGTGATCCTATCATTGGTACGACATTTATCGATGCGTTGAACGCGTTTGAACAAGATACAGAAACTAAAGCTGTAGTCTTAGTTGGTGAAATTGGTGGGACTGCTGAGGAGGATGCGGCAGAGCACATCACGCAGCATATCCGGAAACCTGTATTTGCGTTCATCGCTGGCAGGACCGCTCCCCCAGGAAAACGTATGGGTCATGCTGGTGCGATTATCGCTCGAGGAAAAGGAACCGCTAAATCGAAGATTAAAGCATTTGAGAAAGCCGGAGTGAAACTTGCCAGTTTTCCAACTGAGATTGCTGATCTTGTCGAGAAATACGGCTAATTATATTATGGATTTTCCTCATAATTATTAAAAAAAGAAAAGGATATTTAAACAAGAAGATAATAGCATGTAGAAAATGGAGGTGTCTTGTCAATGGTATCAATTGAAGGATATAATTTTCCAGATGAGTTATATTATCATAAAGAGCATGCATGGGTGAAAATCGAATCCGATGGAACAGTTCGCGTTGGAATGAACGATTTTTATCAGAAAAGCGCTGGTGATACCACCTATATAGACCTGCCGTTTGAAGGAGATGAGGTTTCCCAAGGTGAGACCTGCGGTAAGATTCAATCCGCAAAATGGGTGGGGAAATTTGTGTCGCCAGTGTCTGGCGAGATTGCTAAGGTCAATAGTGAATTAGAGGATGATTGCACATTGATTAATAAAAGCCCGTATGAGAAAGGATGGATCATGATGGTAAAACCCTCTAACATCGATGAAGAATTAAAACAACTTTATCATGGAGCGCATCTAGAACCTTGGATAAAAAAGGAAATAGAAGACGCAGAAAAGAAGAAATAACTACCATTTTGTTTTATTATGAATCTGCGTTTCCTTGATTCTTCATTCATTTTTTTTTGGCGTAAGCATCACGATAAAAAGGGTTAAGTAGGGAACATTTACTATTGATTTTGGAAGTGCTACGTAATATGTTAGTGTATAAAATAATCGATATCGTTGGTACATCGAAAAAAAGTTTTTCAGAGGCAGCTGAAAACGCAGTCATCGAAGCAACGAAAACTGTACGGAACATACGACGAGCCGAAGTAACAAAATTTGATGTAAAAATAGACAATGATAAATTGACGCTGTACCGGGCTGAAATGAAGATATCTTTCGAGATAGAGCGATAAAAAAAACCCCTATCACATACAACTATTCTATTGCCTATAAATTGATTTACCATGGGCATCCATAGCAACGATGAGAGGACCGAATTCTTTTACAGTGAAAATCCAGACTGCTTCAGGCATACCAAATTCCTCTAGCCAATAGACTGCTGGTGAATCTTGGATGCGTTCAGCTGCTAAGGCCCCTGCGCCACCAGTGTACGCGGTATACACAGCATCAAATCTCTGCAAAGCTTGCCTGGTTTTTTCTCCCATACCACCTTTACCGATAATGATGTTTACCCCAAATTTTTCTATAAACTTATCCTCAAATAGTTCCATTCTTCCGCTCGTCGTCGGTCCAGCAGATACCACCTGCCAGCCCTTCTCATGTTTTTTCATAAGCGGTCCACAATGATAAAGTGCCATTTCCGAAGGGTTAAATGGAAGATTCTGTTTTTCGTTCTGAAGCATCATCTTGTGAGCTTCATCTCTTGCTGTAAAAATATTTCCTGTGAGATAGAGGATATCTCCAATATGTAATTTTTTTACCATTTCAGCTGAGATAGGTATGGTAAAATGATGTTCCATTTATTCGACCTCCCAATTTCCATTTGCATGAATTACCATAGATGACCGTCTATCTGCCCAGCACTGCACTGAGATTCCAACAGGGAGACTTGCGGGATGTCGATGTGCTTTTTCGATATGTACATCAAGCACAGTCGTCTTACCCCCAAGACCCATAGGCCCGATGCCACTGCTATTAATTTTGTTGATTAATTCTTTTTCAATTTCAGCAATTGCATGATCACTATGTCGACCCCCTACAGGTCTGAGAAGAGCCATTTTTGCAAGTTTCATCGCGATATCAGCACCACCACCAATACCAACACCGATAACAGTTGGTGGGCAGGGGCTCCCTCCTGCTTTTATCACCTCATTGATAATGAAATTTTTTACTCCCTCAATACCAACCCCGGGTTTCAGCATACCAAGGCGGCTCATGTTTTCACTTCCTCCTCCTTTTGGTAACGCATTTATTCGAATATCACTTCCTGTGGTAAAATCCCAGGTGATTGAGGGGATGTAATTACCAGTATTATCACCATGATTTTTTCCTGTAAAGGGTTCAACAGTATTTGGACGTAAAGGAATCTCTATAGTCGCCTTTCTAACCGCGTCATAAAGAGTTTGCTTTATATTTTTCATAAACGGGGAATCAACACCAATAGATACAAAAAACGTTTGAATACCCGTATCTTGACACAGAGGACGCCCAGATTTTTGTGCTAACTCGATGTTTTTTAATATGGTTTCGATCTGTATTTTAGCGATTCCTTCTTCGATAGTATATGCATGCCTGAGTGCTTTTGAAACGTCTTGAGGTAATTCTGTTTCTGCTTTTTTTATTAAAATAATAATACCATTTTCTATGGTAGTGCCGTTCATTGATATACACCTCATGTATTATACATCTCAAATAAGTAATAAAGTAACACTAACGAAAAGAAATATTTTTTTAAATCATACTCCACATAAATGTCGGTGGTGTCCCGACAGTCATGTAAATTACTTTTTCATTTCCTCTATTTCTCGCGCGATGTTTCAATGAAGAAGAGTGCCAAAGCGTATCTCCTTCGTTTAGATTGTAGGATTTTTCGCCTACGGTGTATTCCATGTGTCCTTCTAGGAGCAGATGCATTTCTTCACCATCATGTTTAAACCATCGTGATTCTGCATGAGGCTCTAATTCAGTTATTATTGCCTCTATATGAGGTGATTTTACGATAAGTCGATATAATTTTCCTGGTCTTTTTACTTCACTTTTTTGTTCACCTTTTTTAATGAGGATAGCCTCTTCTTTCATCTTGAAACCAGCTCCAGAACAAGATATTGTTTAATAAATATTTCCTCTAACATTCATAGAAATCATTAGCAGAAGGCACATAGGAAATTTAGTTGAAAAAGCAGGACGAGGTTTTAAGTCATTTCTTGTCATTACAATAATGAAAAAGTGAGAATATATGGTACTAAAATCGATCAATCCTTCCACGGGCGAAACATTGAAAATATTCAGGGAATGGGATATTAATAAATTACAAAAACAAGTAAAAAAAAGCGCTTCTGCATTTACCCTTTGGAAGAGTCTGGACTATTCCGAACGAGAAAAAATACTAAATAATGTTTCTCATATTCTTCAAAAAAATAAAATAACATATGCGCGACTCATTTCTACTGAAATGGGTAAACCTATCATTCAGTCACAGACAGAAATTGAGAAATGTATCTGGGTCTGCAAGTATTATGCAAAAAATGGGGAAAAATTACTTGAAGATGAATATATCAACACAGGTGAAAGTAGAAGTTATGTCCGATGTTCTCCCCTTGGTGTGGTTCTTGCAGTAATGCCATGGAACTTTCCGTTCTGGCAGGTTTTTCGATGTGCAGCTCCGATCTTAATGGCTGGAAATGGAATTCTTCTGAAACATTCTTCAAATGTGCCTCAGTGTGCACTTGCGATTGAGGAGATTTTTCGAAATGCGGGAACTCCTGCTCATGTTTTTCAGACACTAATAATTGGATCAAAAGCAGTCAAGAGAGTTCTAAAGGACAATAGAGTCGCTGCAGTGACTGTGACAGGCAGTGATACCGCTGGGAGATGCATCGCGGGACTGGCAGGAACGTATCTTAAGAAGGTCGTTTTGGAACTTGGTGGAAGTGATCCATTTATTGTACTTGATGATGCGGATATCAAATACACGGTGGAACAAGCAGTAAAGGCGCGGATGATTAACACAGGTCAAAGTTGTATCGCTGCAAAACGTTTCATCATTCAACAGAAGGTATTTCAAGAATTCACAGATGGTTTTACTGAAAAAGTTAAAGAACTTTTAATCGGAGACCCTCTACAAAAATCAACAGATATCGGTCCTCTTGCTAGAAAAGACCTATTACATCAAATCGATGTTCAAGTCAAAGCCTCTATTCAAAAAGGTGCTTGTGTTCTTGCCGGAGGAAAACGAGTGCAAAATAAACCAGGATATTATTATTTTCCAACTGTCCTTACAAATGTTCATTTTAATATGCCAGTGTATAATGAAGAAACCTTTGGTCCCATCGCTGTATTAATAAAAGTTCGAGATGTAAAAGAGGCAATTAAAAAAGCCAATGAGACCGTCTATGGTCTTGGTTCTAGCATATGGACAAGAGATATCATTAAAGGGGAAAAGTTAACAAAAGAAATACAAGCAGGCTCTGTTTTTGTCAATGACATTGTTCACTCTGATCCTAGACTTCCCTTTGGAGGCATTAAAAAATCCGGATTTGGTCGTGAGTTGTCGCAGTATGGGATCAAAGAATTCGTAAATATTCAAACAATTTATGTGAAAAAAAACTGAGGATGTCGGTCCCATTTTTTTTTATCCCTTGGTTATCTGTCCGGTTCCAGCTTTGTGTAAGGTAAAAATTCTTTTTCTAAAAGCTGTCGTACGATGATGATTCTCATAATTATTCATTGTACCTTCAGCGCCAATGGAATATGATCGAACGCCTCGGATTCCCATTTCAATATCGCATTCTTTTGTATACGCAGAAGCCCCTAACCAATCTGCTACTTCATTCATCACTGCAAAAGCATGGACTGGTACACTAAGCTTACATGTTGCAGCTGCCAAGGCGACTTCGTGATGTGTCGTTGTTTTCTTTGAGTATATCTGGTCTAAAAGCCATGCTGCACGATATGTTAAGAGTTTATCACCTTCGATTTTAACGAAATGTTCTGCGAAAGGAAATTGTATGCCTTCAAATGTCGCGAGAGAACGACCAAAAGCCGTTCTGTTTTTAATATGATGTGCCCCTAATTGAAGTGCCGCTTCAGATGCACCCACGCAAGTGGCGCCGATAAGTAATCGTGCCGCAGAAAACCCTTCCATGGCATAGTAAAATCCTTTGTTGATATCTCCAATAAGATTTTGTGTTGGTATCTCTAAATCCTGCATAGAAAATCCAACGGTAGAAATACCCATGCGTCCCATATCATCCAAGAGGGTTGTTTTTACTTGAGGGTTTTCTTTTAGAGGAATCGCAAAGAACGAAAAACCCTTATGACTTGTCTTAGGGTTTGTTCTTAAAAGCGTAAGGTGAATACCACCCCATGTTTGAGATTCATTGACGCCACTGATAAACATCTTTTCGCCACTAACTACCCATTTTCCGTTTTTTTGTACTGCCTTTGTTTTCAGGGCACCTACAATATCTGAACCTCCTCCAGGTTCGGTGACTGCAATGCCGAGAAATGCATCTCCCGAGGTTACCTTCGGTAGATACTCTGATTTTAATTCAGGTGGCCCATATTGGCTGAAGATAAATCCCCATGCTGCTTCTACCAAATACAATACTGGTATAGCAAGGCTAATATCCGCACGACCTAGTTCTTCTGCTGCGATGCATGCCATTGTCTAATTGATTTCCGCGCCACCATATTTTTTAGTAACAGTTGGTGCAAGTAATCCAAGTAGTGCCATTTCTTTGATGAGGGATTGTGGGATTTTCTTCTTTGTATCAATCTCTCGGACCTTTGGCTTTATCTTTTTTTTGGGCGAACTCCCGTATGTTTTTCTCCAAAGATTTTGCTCCTCTATCCAGCAAAGATCCATCTAAGTCCCTCCTTTTATTACAGGTATGGTGAGACTTCCAGATGGCATAACAATGACTCGTGGCTGTCTTCCTTTCCCTTGTATTATTTTTACTGCATTATCTATTGCTTTCTGAATGCTTTTATAGGGTTTTAGCATAGCTTTTTTAACAATATCGTCAGGAAGATCGGTTACAGCCCACAATTGAGCATGGGTCCCGATCGCAGCCATTTTTGCCGCTTTGTGATATCCAAGTTTATATTCATTAGCAAGGATGTCCAAAACCCCTTGAGGAGTGTTAGCTTTGCAAAAAAGATCAAGAAATGCATCTTCTCCAATACCCATACGACACTGTGAGATAAGGATAATGATGCCATCGTGCTCCAAAGCTAACTTACCGTTATCCAATGCTTTCTGGGATTGATACAGATCAATATCCATTGGGTATGGAGCTATTGTAAGGACAATGTTTCCTTTCTTTTGTAGCGGAACACAGAATACCTTATTGGAAAATTGAATGGCAGCCTCAAAAGATTTCAAAAGATCCCCACTTGTTACGGCATAGATCTTATGACTACCTGTTAACACGGTTTGTATAGAAAAAACATTGATATCTTTAAGCACGTTCATTGCATCCACCATGTCTTCATGCACGGGGTTGCCTTTAAGTGCTAGCGAACAAGCCTTTTCACTTAGAGCGAGTTTATGATTCATCTCAATGGTTTTAAACGATGCTACGCCAGGAAGAAACGATTTTCTCCCCCCTGTATATCCTGCGAAATAATGTGGTTCAACACTACCGATGACTAAAACATTACCGTTCTCGATAACCATCTTATTAAGGAACATTTCTGTTCCGTTCTTGGATTTTCCAAGAAAAATCATATCTGCATCGTTTCGAGCGTCGTGTGCATAGATACGATTTTTAAAGGGCTCATAAAAACGCCCAAAAATATATTGATATTCCTCTTTCGTAGGAGCACGATGAACTCCAGTTGCTACAAGAAATTGCACAGCAGGATGCGAAGAAAGAATTGGATAGAGATATTCAAGGATTTTTGATGAGGGGGTCGGTCGTGTCGCATCATTGACAATTACTAATAATCGTTTAGAACGTTTGGCAAATTCTTCAAAGGTTTCTTTTCCGATAGGATGTTGTAATGCATTCTTAATGATTTTATTTTCATCTTTGTCATCTACTTTATTGGGATTGAGTATTTCATAAGGAGAGGGAATTTGAACTTTTATTGTTTCTGTGCCATATGGAACATCAATGGTCATAGGTACCCCTTCATTGAAAGGAATTATTACTCCCTTGATAACATAGGTGAGTAGCAAATACTGTCAATGACTATTCTATTTAAATAATGCATGGTCATTCTCTGTCAAATGAAAAATTTTCAAGTAGCTATCATTGGAGGAGGCGTCATAGGCTCTGCTCTTGCTTGGGAATTATCCCATTACAAAATTAATGTAGTTGTTTTTGAAATGGGAAGTGATGTTGCATCTGGTACAAGTAAAGCAAATAGCGGTGTCATCCATAGTGGTATAAACTCGCCTCCATCTTCCCTCAAAGCTCGTTTTTGCGTCGAAGGAAATAAGATGTTTCAGTCGCTTGCGACAGAACTTGGTTTTCCTTTAAAATGGATTGGAAAATACGTTATAGCAAAGGACGAAGATGAAATCAAAGAGCTGGAACGACTGAAAACCATTGGTCATAAGAACAAGGTAGCAGGTTTGGAGATACACGATGGATTGATTGTAAAAAAGAAAGAACCTAATATCTCCTGTATCGCAGGACTCTGGGTCCCTACTGCAGGTGTTATTACTCCTTATGAATGTACGATTGCTCTTGCTGAGAATGCTACAGAAAACAACGTTAGATTTTTACTTGAAACTAAAGTTAAATATTTGAAAAAGAAGGCGGATTATTTTGTTATAGGAACAAATAAAGGGGAGTTCCAGGCGGATGTCGTCGTGAATGCTGCCGGATTGAATTGTGGAGAAATCGTTTCTATGATTGAAACACCGGATTTCCAGATATTTCCTTGTCGGGGAGAGTATCTTGTTTTGGATAAAACCTATGGTTCATTGATTCAATCAATGGTCTATCCTATTCCAAATAAGGAACTTGGAGTCCTTGGTGTACATATTACCCCGACTATTGATGGAAACATCCTTCTAGGTCCTAGTGCAGAATTTATCGATGATTCGTATGATACCAGTACAACAAAAGAAATGATGAAAACATTATTTCAAGAAGCACGGGAAATTATTCCAGCATTACCCGAGGATACGGCTATCAATGCATACGCTGGGATTCGCTGTAAACTTGCTTCTCAAAAAACAGGGGGATGGGCAGATTACCGTATTGAAGAAAGTAAACGCAACCCTGGTTTGATATATTTGCTTGGAATTGAATCACCTGGATTAACTGCGGCACCCGCCATTGCAAAAGAAGTAACCCAAATGATTTCCCGTAGGATGAATCTAGAGAAAAAAACAACTATAAGAATACAAGCAATACGAAGAAGTCGTTTTTCTGAAATGTCGCTAGATGAACAATCGACTCTGATTCAAAGAGATAACCGATGGGGGAGGGTTGTATGTCGCTGTGAGCAGGTGACCGAAGCAGAAGTAATCGATGCTCTTTCAAATCCATTAAATGCACAGGCATTTTCTTCCGTGAAATATCGCTGTCGGGCAGGAATGGGGAGATGCCAAGGTGGTTTTTGCACTCAACATATCGTACGGATTATGGAACAGCAGTTTCATAAGGATGTAAAGGAATTAAAATTGAAATCACCGAATTCCCATCTTTTCATAGGGAACGTAAGACGGGAGATATAATGATTGAGCAAACCGCAGATGTTGTCGTAATTGGAGGTGGACCCGCAGGCCTTGCTGCTGCGATTTCTGCGAAACAACACAGAGCAAATCGTGTTATTGTCCTAGACAGAAATCAGTGGCTCGGTGGAATCCTCCCCCAATGTATTCATGATGGATTTGGGGTAGAAGAATTGGGGGTTTCCATGACAGGACCTGAATATGCGGAGACATACATAGAGATGGCAAAATCCCAGGGGATTATGTTTTTAACAGAGACCATGGTGTTGCGATTTAATGAAGCACTTGAAATCATCGCGGTGAATAAAAAAGGAATTTTAAAACTGAAAGCAAAGGTGATCATTCTTGCGACTGGATGTAGGGAGAAAACAAGATGGTATTCGATGATCCCAGGAACTCGTCCCAGTGGTATTTACACCGCTGGTGTCACCCAAGCACTAATCAATCTTTATAACATCATGCCAGGAAAAAAAGTCGTAATACTAGGATCTGGAGATGTTGGATTGATTATGGCTCGACGTCTGAAATTTGAAGGTGCACAAGTCATGGGGGTTGTAGAATTCCTCCCCTATGCAAGCGGTTTACCTCGAAATGTTGTTCAATGTCTTGATGATTTTGATATACCGTTGTATCTTAATCATACAATCACTTACATCGCTGGGAAGGAGCGATTGGAGAAGGTAACGATTCAACAAGTTGATCATACAATGACTCCTATTCCAGGGACTGAGAAACAGATTGCTTGCGATACGCTTCTTCTTTCTCTTGGTCTTATTCCGGAAAATGAACTTGCGAAAACTATTGGCGTTGAAATCGATGATCATACAGGTGGGCCACTTGTCAATCAACGATTGGAAACAACGATACCTGGAGTGTTTGCATGTGGGAATTGTCTTCAAGTGTATGATACCGTAGATATGCTTTCTTTTGATGCAAAGAAAACGGGTCAATATGCTGCAGAATATTTTATAAGAAAAAAAGCTATTGGACAAAATAGTAAGAAAGGATTAATTGTCCATGCTGGTGTTGGAGTAAGATATGTTGTTCCTCAACGAATATCTACGTATGGTACAATTCATTTTACTTTACGAGTTGATAAACCTAGAGGTGCCACTACATTGCTATTGACAGCAGGAAAAAAGGAAGTGTTGAAGAAAAAACTACTTGGGGTCAATCCAGTAAGCATGATTCGTATTGATGCAAATATATCTGCTGAGATTTTTATGGCAGCTAATGAATTGGAGGTGACACTTTGTGACAATTGAAAAAGAGATTACTTGCATTATTTGTCCTATTGGCTGTAAAATCATCATAAAAAAAGAAGGAGAACGCCTAAATATTTTAAAAGGAAATAAATGTAAAAAAGGAATTGAATATGCGCGAAATGAAATTTTTGATCCAAGACGAATGCTAACATCCTTGATACGTGTAGAGGGTGGGGAATGGCCACTTGTCAGTGTGAAAAGTACAGATCCGGTTCCAAAAGACAAAATATTCACAATATTAAAGGAGATCCATAATACGACAATAAAAGCTCCAATTAAATCTCAACAAGTTATCCTTAAAAATGTTGCGAACACTGGGATTAACATTATCACTACTAGAACAGTGCATTTATTAAAAAATAATAATTTTTTTTATAAAAGATAAAATAATATAAATTTGATGAATGGAAACAGATATTTACAAAATTATTTATACTACTTCATGTATGGATCTTTCACCAGATATATAACTAGATTTGGAGGAACATTCTATGATGGTCATCGTAAGGTTATCACCAAAAACCAATCTTGAGAAAATATGGAACTATGTTGAAAATCATATTCTCAAAGAAGAAACGTCGAAATATATAACCCCTTTATACGCGACGCAGGCAGAAGGAATGATGAGTGTTGCGGTTGTTTTTGATGTAAAAGACCCTGACAATATCGCACATTTTCTCGTCGAAGCTCTCTCGAAATGTAACGAGTGCCATCATACAAGCACGGTATCACTGATGAAACCGGTTTTCTTTCCAATTCCAAAAAAGAGACCAGCAACGATTCATCGATATATTATACGTATCTATACACAACCACGAAATTACAAGTCGATCTATGAATATTTACTCAATTATCAATATTCTAACAATCTATTCCCCATCTATATTTCTTATAGTTTAGGTGATGAGGATATTGTGATGAATGTCGCAGCAGAGTCACCACAAGTAATAAATAACTTTGTGCGAGAGAAAATACGGACTTTGGAAGGAGCAGATACAGTATTGTCCTATCCTGTAGTGAAAGCAAAACGATTTGCCCCTCTTGAAAAATTGATTGAAGAACAGCAGAAATATATTACCGACAAAACAAAGGAACTAGACGAAAGCGAAATAGACAAGGAATTTGACTGGATCGAGGATTTTGAAGAATACGCATTATTAACTGGAGCGTTTCCAGGGGATCTCTGAAAATATCCTCTTCTTCTTTTCTATTAATAAAACAGCTAAATTCTTCCTAGAGGTCACGAGGGTATTATTAAGCATTCCGATTGTCTGATTTGGATAGTTGTTGTTTCTCTTTCTGGTCTTTATATTTTTCATACACAAACGAAATAAACACCGTAAGAACGATACTTACAAGAAGAAGTGCGACGGGGGTAATCACATGTTCAAGTAAGGTGTAGTCAATTAGAAAGAGTGTTCCAAACGAGAAAATCATGATTCCTGAGACTAGTTTTAACTTTCTACCCTGAACGTCAGTCAGTTTCATTTTACCAAGTGTTCCTGTGAACACAAGAAGGATGATAATAAGTGGAATAACATAGAGGAGGTTGTAGAAGAATAGGTACAGATAATATCCGGCAAGTGGCAGGTTTGCCTCGGTGAGTCTTGCGGTATAGATCATAGGAAAGCCAAGTGTGCAGAGGAGCTCGTAGAAATTTACGCTCACTGCCAAAAATATCGTTGCTCCAAACATCGTTAGAAGCGATGGTGATTTGACAAGTTTTCGGATTCTCTTGAACACTAAAAATCGTTTTTCTTTAGGAATGCTCAGACTAGGTCCTTTTTTCATAAAAAAGAAATCCTTAATGTTCAGCAGACCTATACATACAGCGACAATTCCAACAGCAGCAGAAATAATACTGACGAATGTCGCCGTAATCAATATCGTGTTAAACAGCACGAACATGAATAGGAAATAGAACAATCCTGAAAAAAAGATGAAGATGCCGCCGACAAGAAACATTCTTCGCTTTGATTGAAGGTATAAAAGCAGGTTAAGAAGAAAAATAAGAATGAAAAAGGCACAAGGGTTAAAACTATCTAAGATTGCGAGTACGACCGTGAA
Source organism: Thermoplasmatales archaeon SM1-50 (assembly GCA_001595945.1). Taxonomy (GTDB): domain Archaea; phylum Thermoplasmatota; class E2; order DHVEG-1; family DHVEG-1; genus SM1-50. The sequence goes on along the minus strand of LSSI01000014.1, from coordinate 20,276 downwards.
CACTGGAAGTGAAAGACTTGTCAGATTCACGGTTCCGATCCCTAGGATAGATACTATATTTTCGTCAAATGTCTTATGTATAGAAAGGTCTGCTATGTACCCATCGATTATCTCGGTTAGCTCGTCGTACGTCAGGTTTGCTTTCGGTACTTTTGTTTCATTGTTGATTATCACGGAAGGAAAGCTAAGTCCGCGATTTAGCATTTCGGCACGATTCGTTAAATTCGAACTGATTTCTTTTTTATTGACAATGACTTTTCCTGAGTAATTTTTAGCATAATGTACCGTTATATTATCGATAACCGCGATGGCGGGTTTACAAGAGCCGCAGGTATTAGAATAATAAAAATCTACGATAACAAGATTTTCTGCAGGGACAGATGTTGTGATGAGTGACAACAGCACAAACAAAAATCCTAATAATATATATCTTTTTTTTTTCATCACATCTATCCACCAGAAACCACTGGAGGCGCTATTGATACCTCGTCTTCTTCTGTAATCATAGTATCATAGGAGGAATACATTTTGTTTTTTGTTACTATCATGCGGCTTTTATCTTTTTTTGTCATGGGGTATTGTTTTACGAAAACATCAATAACATCCCGGAGGGTGTTTCCATCCGTGATATCAAGTTGTATGGTTTGATTTCCGGCGATGTTTTTGTATCGCCCATAGACTGTAACATTAATTTTCACGATATTCACCCGTTCTATTTATTTTCTTCCACATGTTATGCAGGAGGGATTTCTTTGGATATTCATACTGTCAAAACACTGGTTCCATACATCGTAGATAATTAATCCTTTTGGGTGTCTACCAAGAAGTATTTTTATTGCCTCGTTACATTGGATTGATGCGATCGTTGCTGGAAGACTGCCCAGTACCGGGATCTCCTTCATCGTTGATTTAGGGATATTTTGAGTGATACACTGAAAGCATGGTGTGTTTTTAGGCAGTATTCCCATTACCATCCCAACTGTTTCATAGACCCCTGCATAAACCCAGGGGATGTTATGTCGTATTGACTCTTCATTTATGAGCAAACGAAGTGGAACACTATCGGTCCCATCAATGATAACATCAGCATCAGAAACAAAAGCTCTTATATTTTCTGAAGTTACTCTCTGGTTTATTGCTTTGGCGCGTACATTCATGTTGACTTTTTGTAATTTCTCCTGAAGAACCAACGCTTTTGATTTCCCTAAATCCTCTTCTGAAAACACAGATGTTCTATGCAGGTTACTTAGTTCAACGCTATCATAATCGATGATATCAATACTGCCGATACCCATGCGCACCATCAGATTTGCGCTGTTACTCCCTAGTCCACCACCGCCAATGACAACTACATGTTTTGTTGCAAGCATGTCTTGACCATTCTGGCCTAACTCTCTTACCAATGCTTGTCTTCGGTATCGATCTTTTGTCATCATCTCACCTACGATTCTCTCGACTATGTTATGTGTAAAAATAAAAATGGATTATAAATATATCCCTGACTAAATCTTTAAGAATGCATTCTTACGATTTTATCAGATTGGTTTATTTTGTATCTAATTCTACTGTTTCTACTATTGCTCCAACGGTTTGATCAACAAAAAACGCAAAGAATGTGGTTTCTAATGGGCAATGGTTGTAATAACCATGATGTTGTTGTCAATAATATTTGAGAACGTTAGGTATCCATGTTGTGCCGCACCTTTTCAGATCATACTAAATGTTCGTTATTTATGCGGTCCAAGAAACACTATTTTTCTTAATGCATAATCGAGGAATCCGAAGTGATATAGGTTTCCAGTATAGATATTCCATCGTGGGATGATCTCCATAACATATGATCTGATAAATCCAAAATATGGTTTCGAACCGTTATTTTTCACAGTTACTGTGATATCCAAGGTTAAGTCACAATGTCCTATGGCGCTAATGGTAAGTTCAATCGAATACAAGGTTCGATTACCTGCTTTTTCAATGAACGGACGGTATTACATCTCAGCTTGTTGTGTGGTTGACCCATCACCGACGGTTTGATTAAATCCACCGTCGAAAAAGAGCATCGGGATCGCCATTCATCGGTAATGTAGCCAAAAGCGATTTTTCGCATAGAGTTTTTATTTGATACCAACGTAACAAAATAAAAGGGATATTCTCAACCGTTATCGAGGAATTAGAATGTCGCTGCTGCATTTGGACGATTGAATTACCAGCTAGTAGTTGCTTCTTCAATAAAAACCGTATGACTGAACTGCGCCTTTGTACTTACCATGATGTTCTGAGATGATGTTTTTTTGATATCTATCATTATCGAGGCTGCCACAAACGGCGAGATGAAAAGCACTGCCGCTAATACAAGAATTACTATCTTTTTCATAGTTATTTTACTGTTATGTAAATAATAATATTGATAATAGATTTGATGTTAGGTTTGTTGTCCTTATCTAGATAACTATTCTATAGGTTTTTTAATTATTTCTTTTGCAGGGATCCCCCCGTATGTTTTACCTTTGGTAAGCACTTGACCTTTTGTTACAAGAGCACCCGCGGCTATAATCACATCATCTTCAAGAATGGCTCCTGGCATGATGATGGCTCCAGCACCAATCACACAGTTGTTGCCCACTTTAATTTTATCCATGAAAATCGTTTCATACTGCATATTGTGGATATGACCATAGATAATCGCATATTCCCCCATCGTGATATTATCACCAAATTCCGTGAGACATGGGTCTTTAATAACGCCCCCGACAAGTGAATTCTTCCCAATAGTCATTCCTAATAGTCGCAAGTATGTTTGTTTTATTCTGCCAAGTGGGAATATCTCAAGGAATTTTCGAAACGGTGTATACAGAATACATACCAATGTCCATTTAACGGTCTCCTTATTCATGAAGGAATATTCATGCGTACCTGGTTTGTAGGTGACGTTAAAAAGTCGTAAAATACCTCCAGTGATATAAAGCTCGGAAAGGAATAAAAACACAGCGCCACAATAGATAATGAATGGGAATAGTAAGAAATGCCACATGGTAGAAAATCCAAAGAAATGTAAATACCGATGCAGGAAATAAAAAGTGAGGATTACTGGAGTAAGCCCGACGATAAAAATCAACGAGGAAATGAGAGGTAAGACATATGACCACAATGGTCGAGATTTTTTTTTCCGCTCATGTTCAGGCATGATTACGTCAATACTTTCAGAGACTAATAAATGTAATTGATGTATTTAGGTTTTGCATTTTGACATTCTACCACCCTATCTTTATATAGAAACTTCGTCCCAACATATTATTAGAGACGAATCGTATGGTAAAAAAACCTGTCAGAAAACAACTACGAAGAAAAAACAACCCTGAAAGAGAATCGGGTTTTTCTCAGAACCGACAGAGGCATTATGCATTCGGATTTCTCGTTGGTGAATATTAAAACATATCAGTTTTCGATTTCTTGATATTCATTATAAGCCATATTTAAAAACATAAGATAACCGTTAATGTCAGAAGAGTGTTGTAACGCTAGTATTCCCTGTTTTTGATAAGCTTTTGCATTTTCAAAATGTGCTAAATTTTCACCAGTGAGATTAACACCAACACATTTTTGATAATTTCGGAACACCATCTGAGTTAAAACAAATGAATAGGATGCAATCATCGTATCTACACTGATGTTTGTCTCGGTAAACATTTGACTTTTACTCCCCGAATCGCAATCAACATAGTAAGGAACGACATCATCAGTATCGATCCATAACCAGCGTTCTTCCCCTTTCATAAACGGAAAAATATAATCTCGTTTTGTATCCTCCTCATCCTCCGGGTAACAAATTCTGTTTATCACTTGATGATATGTTGCATAGGGTGTTTTTCCCTGTGTTGTTTCCAGTAGCACCCATCCATATCCTGGACAAAAATATTCTACCATATAATGCATTTGCGTCCAGAACCCCTGATCGTTGTTGACCAATAGAACTCTTGCGGGAACGTTATATAACCGTAAAAAAGCACAGGCTAGATGCCCTCGTCCAACGTTCTCCCCATTAATCAAGAGTGTTGTTCGGGCATCTTGGGATAATAAAAGACCAGTGTATAGTCCGAAAACAAAAAAAGAATATCGATGGTTTTTAATAAATGGTGCAATCCTATCAGCATATCGAATAAGGTTAGAACTAATACCGCGAAGTTGACATGCTTTATGTCTGATAAGGATGCTGTTGAGTTGGACAACTTTAGTTGAGACAAGCCAAATCGTCGTATCCTCTGGTAAATGAGATTTTTTTGGAAATTTAACATAGGGTGGTAGATCACCAAAATCATGATTTATGACAAGTACCCAGCAAGAGAAATGAAGTAGGACACTGTCATATTTTTTTATAGGATTGATAGTAAAATTAATAATTTTATTAGGATGAAATGTATCGTTTTCTATGTTGTAGTGTTTTATCACTGATAGAGAACTATCATTATGGATTTCTAAAAGCAACGGAACTTGATATCCGTAATCTGGTGGAAAGGAAAATCTGATGTGAAAAATCCCAACATCCTCTGATGCTTTTACATATAGATAATGCTCAACTCGTAAAAGATATAGCTCCTGGTCTTTAAAGTTAAGAGGGATATTCTGGATGTTATCGTCATAACCCTGGGAACTTATTGATCCTGAGGATACTGGAAGCATATAAAAAAGGAGAATGATACTTCCTGCTAGTAATTTTTTTAGATGATTATTTTGCAGTGATATTATTTTCATATTTCCCTAAGAAATATTACAATTATAAACTATTTATATTTTATGTAAAAGATATCAGGGGAATCTGATTTGTGTAGGTAATCGGTATAACTCTATTAATTCGCTGCGATAATGATGAATTTCCATTCGCTTTTTTTTCCCTCTTTTTTAAGGATGACAAATCCTGCATTCTTAAAAAACATTTCAACATGTTCCATAGTATATGCTAAGTCGTACGCATCGACATGATATTTGATAACATCTTGTCCTGCATGATTTAAAATCATCCCCATTTTAATGCAGAAGAGTTTCCATCTTGGGAAATCCCGGTTCAATGCCTCAAATACGATATTCCCACCTGGTTTTAACACACGGTGCATCTCAAAAAACCCCCTATCAGGGTGTTTCCAGTAGGCAAGACTGAATCGGCTTACGATTGTATCGATACTTGCATCCTTTAGAGGGATTTTTTCTGAGACACCAAGAAGGGGTTCGAAACGTTCAATACTTACCTGATGTACGTTTTTCTTTGCCAATGACAGCATCTTGTTTAAGGGGTCAAGACCAATAACAGTTGCATCTGGGATCCTTCTGAGAATCTCAAGAGAAAGCAACCCTGGTCCGCATCCAAGATCTACAATGACGGGACGTGGAGATGTTGTATGATTTTTCACGATGATTGAAAGCGAGACATATAACCCAGTGAATTTCTTCATGTAAGTTGTAAAGTCTTCTGCGGTTTTGTCGTCGACCAAAAAATCACAACCACAGAGGGCTGAAACCCGTACTAAGACATAATGTTTTTGTTTTTAGGAGCTTACTTGTAATATCGCATATTGCTATCCGTGATTACAAGATTTTTTGATTCAAGTACCTGGAAGTTATTAATTTCGGCAAAGGAGTGAAGGATTATAGTGATACTTGGATCACGTGTTACATACGAGATTCCTGTAAGTGAGGTTTCCAGTGAAGCATTGCTCCCATCATCAGTAAATAACCTAAGATGAGATGCGGTTTCAAGCCCAAAATTCTGATGAATGTTAATCTCGATAGAGTTTGAACTAGAGGCGCATTCAACAGGGATCCATCCGTTTAGGCTACCTGAGACACCAACAAACACATCCACCCATGCATGAGCGGTGGCGGTGACAGATCCATCTATATTTTCGGTTAATAAATATCCACGGATGAACCGTGCAGGGATACCAACTGCTCTACATAGAGAAATGTAGAGAAATGACAGGTCATCACAATCACCTTGTCTGCTTTCTAAAGTTATTGAAGCGGGCCGTACTGTACCCTCATTAGGATGTATTTGATATTGGATATTTTTTTTCAGCCAGGAAAACAATGATTGTGCCAACAAAAGCGAATTCGTGGTCTGTGCATCTTGAGAAACCATGGAAGCAGTTGAGATGATTTTAGGGTCGTATGGATCGATAAACCGTATGGTCGTATTGGCTTGTAATTTTGTGTATTGATCAAAAATTTCAGGATATCTCTCTTGAATCTCTGCAATTGTTAAGGAGTCTGCTCCGTTTAAATCAGTAATCAAATAACCCGCAGCTTCGACCCTTGCGGTCACTCCTACATCAAATATTCTTTGATCCATGCCAGAGATGTTCCAATCAATAAAAGTATTGTCAAATAATGTTTTAATTTGATACTCATCGTTATAGAGAAGATCATATGTGATGGTTCCGCTAATGACCTCTGGGATGTCACACAAGTAATTAATTTCGTAAGATCCTCTACCCATGGTTTGCACATGATATCCATAGGAGATATCATAGCTGATTTTTGTCGCAGTCGCCTCGTACATGGTTGGTGGAAGAATCATCTCACATCCAGAGAGAGTAACAATCAAAACAAGTATGCAGGTTATGGATAGATACCATGTATTTTTTATCATATGACCCTTGATTTGTCTCGTTTGAATAATCCTAGTTTGGGTTTCTGTATCTGAGACTTTTTACTATGAACGTTATGATAGCGACACCCATTGGCCATGGGACAATGCAAACAACTGGGTTTCTCCTTATGACAAAAGTTTGCACCTAGCTGCGCGAGTGACTCGAGATATTTATAGACGTTCTCTTTCATTTCCTCTGCTTCTACACTCAGTACTCGTATGGTCTCATCAGGGTCATCGGTTGTCACCCAGCCAAGCCTTTTTGCCACTCGATTCACCATAATCGCTTTCTCTGTGACGTTTTTTTGAAGATTACTTGGTTTCTGCCCTGGTTTAATCTCTTGACGTGACGGTGGCGGCGGCATCTTAGGCATCTTTACCTTGTAATCGGACGGATCAATGTCTTTGAAGACGGTAATAGACTTCCCGCCATGGTCTGTTTCTCGTGTCCGTATCTCTACTAAAATTGGTATCTGGATTGACGCACCAGAAATCAATGCGACACCAATAGGCAACCGCTGGATCTCGTCATAGGTCTGACTGGTAAGACCTTCAACTGATTGAATTATCGCCTTTAAATCATTTGGGTTTGTGACCTTGAGGATAATATTGGTGTTACACTGAGAGATGATGTTTTTGTCAATCTTCGCGGGACGTTGACTGACGACACAAAGCCCCATGCCAAATTTTCGTCCCTCCGAAGCAACCGTACGGAGCATACTTGAGGAAACCGCATGCCCAATCCCATGTTCAGGACAGTAGTTATGCGCTTCCTCGACGACGAACAGAAACGGAGGAATCTTACCTGCTTTTCTGTCCTTGAACAACTCCTCGGTTAACCGTGCCACCACCACATCCTGGATATCGGGTGGGACACCTCGCATATTGATAATTGAACATTTTCCTTTTTGCACAAGTTCATTTGTGGAGGTTCCTTTCTCCGAAAAGACACCGATGGAATCCAACGATTCTAGCGAGGCGATGACATTCCACCGTGCATTGCTTTTTGTGCGTTCCACTGCTTCTATAATATCTCTAATATTATAAACCTGCTTAAACTCCTTAAGTTCCTTAATGGTCTGATACAAAACCGCTATTTGTGGACCAGAGAGTTTAGCCTTTAAGAGTTCTAGGATCTCTCGTCCCTCGAGGTTCATCCCGTTTAAAGTTAAATGTGTCATTCCGTCCCCATTCGAAAGCGGTGAGAAGGCAACAATTTGACCGCCGTAATCAGTAGCCGTTACGCCGAACTTCTTCATGTTCTTCTGGTCTTTTTTGTCTTTGTTTGTTTTTCCAAGAGAAATATATTCGCCATGTGTATCGATGATTACAAGTGGGATCTTCTTTTTTAATAGCTCCTCGATGAGCACACCGCATGCATAGCTTTTCCCACCACCGGTTTTTGCAAGGATACATATATGCTTCTGCACCAACGAATCGATATTAAGGTACACTGGAAGATCATGTCCTTTAAGAAGACCAAGATACGCCCCGTTTTCTTTCTCTGCATGCAAACCTAGAACATGTCGGATATGATCCTCCCGAGCAAGTGTTATTTGGGCTCCTGCCTCAAACGGACTGCGCGGTGCCTGCAGATGTCCTTCGTTATCGCGGTACCCAATGACCTCAGCATACGCAGAAATGTCACTTTTAATCGGAGGAACAGATCCATTACTTTTAATGGTGATGGCATCCTCGAATTTTAAATCAGAGTATCCTTTAATATCCATAACCTGCGCAAGCACATAGCCCTCTTCATGTGGCGCAGCAATATAATCGAACTTGCGGATATTACGATTATCGACTGTAAAATTAAATTTTGTTGAACCAACATCACCATATATAAGACCGACAAAGTCGTTTTTTTCTTGTTGCATCCATACCCCTTTGTTGTCAATGGGCCGAATAATATGCAGGGTTATTATAGTTTTTGTATTTTTCTTTTTATTTCAGATGGTAAACCAGCACAAAGCTCTAATGCTTCGATTTCCATGAAGTGGAGATCACCTGGGATAACGATGGTATGCAAGGGGGGACCATACTGTTTTTTTTGTAGAGCCCCAATTGTATTTGCCATAATCATCGGATTTTCTGCCCCTGCACGTGCAACGACACACGCAAGAGTCTCATTTGTTAGGATATTTTTCTTAAGTTTTTCCTCCATTCTTAAGAGCAATTCAAAACCCTGGTTCGCTGTCATATAGTGGTCTTTCTCAGCTTGGATATCAAGCAGTATAAGCGTATGCAGCCCCATATTTTTATTAGCACATATTACTGTATATGGGCTTGTTGGAAAATAATCTTTTTCAGGAAATACAAGTGTTGTTATCCTCCCAAATTTATAGTTCTGCAGACCAAGTAAACCAGGAACCGCACTCACAATACTACTACTATGAATTATGGTCGTTGGAATACCCTGTTGTATCGCTCGAAGACGCAGGTCTACATGTGTAGTGGCGATCATCGGGTCTCCTCCAGTGAGAAATGCGACATGGTTCTGTGATGCCGCATCAATGATTTGATCTCCTTTCTCTGTCTCTTCCCGTGAAAGTACCCTGATTTGTTTACCAATGAGATGTTCAAAGGATTTTCTGTCGAACATGCCTAGCATTGTTGTATAAAACTCAGCAAAGACCATATCACATGCTTTGAGCTGCTGTAACCCTTTTACTGAAATATCCGCCTCGTCATAAAGGCCTAAACCGATAAAAACCAGATGCCCTTTTGACATTTTTTTCATGCTCCTTCATAGTTCTGACATTGAAAAATGTTATTCATTGTATTGGTAAATTTCGAAAACATTTAAAACACCTACATGATTCATAAATGTGGGCGACAACTACCGGCTCTTTTTTTTAAACATGTCAATCTCGCACGTGTTATCAGTGTACCAGGAGGAAAATAAAGAAAGGTTTAAATTCCAGGAGACGTATTCCTGGCAGGAGGTGTATTATGCCATATACATACGAGGGTTGGAACTTATATACAAGAAACGTGAAGCTTAAAGGCGGAAGAAATCAAACGATTTATTTCTTCAGCAAAAGAAAACCAAAAAGTGGAACCAATTGCGATTTACCAACTGGATATACCGTTGGTGTCAATAAGAGAACTGGGCTTCCATACCTGAAGAAGAAGTAAGTCCGCTTCTTTCTTCATTTTTTTTTCTTCATAGTTCATAGTTATTTGATTTCATTGACATAAGGATTTTATAATCAACGTATCATCAGTATTTGAGCATGCCACGAAAACACGAAGCAAAAAAGAAGGTGTATCGAACTATTGCACTCAGGCGAATTCATTTTCTTTTTTCTCTTGCGGAAACCTATGCTCTTACAGGGAAGCTTCAGTTATCTGATCGATATGTCGCGCTTGCTCGAAAGATGTCCATGAAGTACCTCGTTCCTATCCCTAGTCAATTTTCTAGAAGATTTTGTAAACACTGTTACTGTTATCTTCTTCCCTCATTGAACTGCCGTGTCCGTATTCATCGTGGGATGATTATCATGTATTGTATGAAATGTAAGAAATTTAATCGCATACCCTTACATACACGTACCTCCCAAAGTAAATAGAATACAACATCAAAGGTCGCTGATTTTCTTGGAATGAGTCCTTGTTTCTCTAGTCAGATATATATTTATAATCTATCTTTATATTATTTAAACAATCTTTCAATATACTATTTCATCAGTTTTTTTCCCCATTTTCTTCCCTAATTTCTTCACTGCTGGGACGCTCGGATAGATATAAATATCAAATCGTTTATTACCGATACCCACATTCACGAAAAAGGAAGAGAATTCCTATGACAACAGCATATGATGTTCCTGCTAAAGAATTAATTTCTGCACTAACAAAAAAACTACAAAACGATTCTGCGATCGTCCCACCAGAATGGAGTAAATATGTTCGCACTGGTGTTTCAAGAGAAAATCCACCAGAAACAAGAGAGTGGTGGCATACACGATGCGCCTCCATCCTTAGAAAATTATATATAAACAAAGCGATGGGTGTTGAACATATCAGAGCGGAGTATGGTGGAGCGCGCAACCGTGGTTCAAAACCAAATAAAGCAGAAGCCGGCAGTGGTGCGATTGTACGCCACGCACTGCAGCAATTGGAAACTGCTGGGTATATTACAAAGATGAAAGGCAAAGGCCGCATGCTCACACCTAAAGGAGTAAAATTTCTTGATAACACCTCCTTTGAGCTAAAAAAGGCACTTATTGAAGCTTACCCCGAATTGAAAAAATATTAAATAGGTGATCACAATAGATTCCTCTTGAGGTTTTAGAACCATTATGGATGATATAGAAACTATTAGGAAAAAGAAATTGCGTGAACTTCAACAACAGCCAACATACCAACAAGAGAATTTCGAGGAAGCGCAACAGAAGGAATATGAAGAGCAGAAAAGAGTGATCCTCCGCGCTATCCTTATGGATGATGCACGGGAGCGTCTTGGACGTATTAAGACCGCCCGACCAGAGCTTGCAGAGAACTTAGAAAATCAGCTTATCATGCTTGCTCAGTCTGGTCGTCTCAAAAATAAAATAAATGATGAACAGTTACGGGATTTGCTCTCCAAGATAATCCCGAAAAAACGTGATATCAAAATTCGAAGAAGAGGACTATAAATGTCAAGTCATAAATCGGTAGCAAGAAAATTTCGGTTATCAAAAGCAACAAAAAGTAATCGACGGGTTCCCGCATGGGTCATGATTCGTACAAACCGACGATTTACTCGCCATCCGAAAACACGCAACTGGCGGAGAACTAAACTCAAAATAGGTTGATACATATGGCTGAGAAAGACACCGGAAAAGAACTTGAGAGAATTTACATCATTCCACTGAGACGAGCAAAAATTGGTCCCACCACACGTGCTGTTCCTCGGGCTGTTGGTGACGTCCGTCATTTTCTCATGAAACATATGAAGGTCGAACAAAAAAACATCTGGATTGACGATTCGTTGAATAAACAACTCTGGACATATGGAAAATTTTGGGTTCCTAGTAAGATACGTGTCCGTGCAGTAAAATTTGAAGATGGTGTTGTCGAGGCGACACTACCAGAACTTGGCGAGAAGAAATCACGACGAGAATTTTTAAAAGAGGAAAAAAAGAAAAAAACTCCGATTCTCAGACGAGAGGAAGAAAAAGCAGAGGAAGCTGTGCCTGGTGCTGAAGGCTATGATATAGTCCCCACTGGTGAGGGTGAAGTAAAGATTAAGAAAAAGAAAGAAAAAGCCACAAAAAAAGAAAAGGAAAAAGAACCCAAAAAGAAAGAAGAACCAGAGCCATCTGAAGAAAAAACAACAGAAAAAGAAGTTAAGACAGAAGAAGAAAAAAAGAAGGCACCAGAAAAAGAAACAGCAGCAAAAAAAGTAAAGAAGATAAAAAAACAAGATACAAAACTATCTGCTGGTAAACAGAAAGCTAATTCAAAGAAAACTGGTAAAAAAAAGTGAATAGGAATGCTTCAACTCTTGGATTTCAATGAAAATCCAAACATAGGAATCTATTGTCGGACGAATGATTCTATTGTTTTTTTACAAAAGAGTTTATCGAAAAAAACTAAGCAGGTAGTCGGCAAGATCCTTGATGTTAAGGTCCTTGAACTTTGTATTGCTGATTCGACAATTATTGGCTCGCTTCTTACTTTTAATTCCTCTGGTGCGATTGTGACCGCTTTCGCAACTGCAGAGACCTTTTCCGCTCTTGAAGAGCAGGGACTTCGTGTGTTCCCGATAAGGGATGTTATCAACGCCGCTGGAAACGATATTCTGGCAAATGATCATGGGGCACTGGTTCATCCTGATTTGAAAAACACCACTGTAAAAAAAATTAGTGAGACCCTTGATGTGCCCGTGCATAAAGGAACCATCGCGTCTCTTGGAACTGTTGGCATGACGGCAGTAGTCACAAATAAGGGCTGCCTGTGTCATCCAAAGACAACCGTCGAAGAAAAACAACAACTGGAAAAAGTTTTTGATGTAGATGTTATGATTGGAACAGTGAACCATGGATTTCCCATGATCGGTAGTGGTCTTGTGGCAAATACTAAAGGGGCGATTATAGGAAAAATGACGACCGGTATTGAGATGGGACGTATTGAAGAAGCATTGGGATTTTTAGAATAACGCATTTAATTATTTTTCGGTTTTTAACGTTAGTTAGCAAGGAGTTTTTCTCTGTAATAACAGAAGGAAAAAAATTTCGAAACATTCTTATATTACATGACATATTCGTTTATCAGGCGGAGAGATGGGATTGCAAGTAAAACAAAAATTTTTTAGTTTCGGAGTTTACACCTCCGCCGCCTCCCCCATATAACCCTTAGAATCACTAGTTTTAAAAACATCCATCTGTTTTATGGGTCGATTCTATGAAACTATTACTTATCCACAGCGATTTTATCGAATACGAAGTCAAAGAAAAAGCGATCCCTCATCCAGAGGAACCAAAAACCATAAAAGATCGTTTAGATGAGGCTCTAACTGTTTTTATCGCTGTTGAGAAAATCGATGAGAAATCCCCAAAGCAAGCTGTCATTGAGGCATCCATAGAAATCATAAAAACAGCGGAACAACTCAAAGTAAAAAATATCATGTTATACCCATATGCCCATTTGTCCTCGGATTTAGCAAGCGCGAAATCAGGTAAAGATATACTTGTACGACTCGAAGAAGAAGTCAATAAACAAAATTTCACGGTGAAACGATCACCTTTTGGATGGTACAAGGCTTTTAACATCTCCTGTAAAGGTCATCCTCTCTCTGAGCTCTCCCGTGAGATTATCCCTGGGAAAGAAAAGAAAGCGGTTGAAAAAGAAAAAGAGATTCTCTCTCAATGGTGTATCCTTACGTTAGATGGGGAGTTGGTGGATGCAGAGACATTCGATTTCACTGATCATGAGGAACTCAAACTTTTATATGAATATGAAAGTAGGGGCACACGAAGGATTGTCGGCGAGCCACCTCATGTGAAAATGATGCAATCCCAGGAACTTGTGGACTATGAATCTGCAAGCGATTCCGGTCATTTTCGTTGGTATCCGAAAGGACGGATGATTAAAGGTCTCCTTGAGGACCATATCAACAACATGGTACGAGATATTGGTGGCATGCAAGTGGAAACCCCTCTCATGTATGACCTTGAACACCCTGCTTTAAGTGAATACGTCAAGAAATTCCCGGCTAGACAATATATCGTACAATCAGATAAGGAGTTCTTCCTTCGGTTCGCGGCTTGCTTTGGGCAATATATGATTGCTCATGATATGACGATTTCCTACCGCAATCTTCCCTTACGGTTGTATGAACTGACGCATTATAGTTTCCGACGTGAACAAAGCGGTGAGGTTAGTGGTTTGAAACGACTACGGGCGTTCACCATGCCTGATCTGCATACGTTCTGTCGAGATCTACCTCAGGCTACCGAAGAATTCAAACGACAATTTAGCGCCTCGATGCAATGGATGGCCTCGCTTAACCTTGACTCTGAGGTTGCATTGAGGTTTGTCAAGGAGTTTTACGAAGATAACAAAGACCTTGCTAAAGATCTCGTCATGCTTGCAGGAAAACCAATTCTTGTGGAGCTCTGGAATGAACAATACTTCTACTTTGTGATGAAATTCGAGTTTAACGTCATTGATTCCATGAAAAAGGCAAGTGCACTTTCCACCGTACAAATAGATGTGGAGAATGGCAAACGTTTCGATATTACTTACGCTGATGAAAAAGGTGAGAAACAACATCCTTACATTTTGCATACAAGCATCTCAGGAAGCATCGATCGGAACATCTATGCATTGCTCGAACGGGAAGCAATCAAGATGAGTCAGGGTAAAAAACCAATGTTACCGCTATGGCTGTCTCCTACCCAAGTACGATTCATACCGGTAGCTGATGAGTTTAAACCTGATTGTGAGATGTTCATACGAGATCTAAATGCAATCTCTCCTTTCCATTTTATACGATCTGATATCGATGAGCGGGAAGAAAGTGTCGGTCGGAAGATTCGTGATGCAGAAAAAGAATGGATTCCATATATCGTGGTTGTTGGTGAAAAAGAACGTAAGGTAAAAATGATTTCCCCAAGGTTACGTACCAATGAACTTGGAGAGGGAAACAAATCATATACAATTGCACAGTTCCACAGTCTCATCCTGAATAAAGTCAAGGATTTCCCACAACAGAAATTACCTCTTGATATAAGACTCTCAAAACGACCGAAATTTAAAGGTTAATTAAGCTAGGATGAGCTATGTATCATTTGGAAAAGGGAAGAGTTCATGATAGAGCGTAAAGTGATTCAAAGCCTTGTAGAATCGTATGATCAAGAAGAGATAACTATTGGTGTACTAGGTGGACATTCTGCACTAGATGTGTGTAGAGGAGCTAAAAAACACGGTTTTTGTACACTTGCGGTCTGTCAGAAAGGAAGAGATAAGACATATACAAAATATTATAAGACTCGCAATGACGGTCGAGGATGCATTGATAAAACCATTGTCCTTGACAGGTTTAGTGAAATCACAAAACCATTGGTCCAAGAACAATTACGAAATGAAAACACGATTTTCATTCATAATCGATATTTTTGGGTCTACTTTAATTTCACTGACATCGAGAATAATTTCGGAATCCCGATTTTTGGAACACGTTCTATGCTAAAGCTTGAGGAGCGAAACGTCCCAAAAAACCAGTATTACCTTTTACAGAAAGCAGGTATACGTTCTCCGAAGATTTTCACCTCACCGCATGATATCAACCGGCTCGCGATCATAAAAGTAAACGAAGCAATCCGTGGATACGAACGTGCCTTTTTCTTTGCATCGAATTTTTCAGACTACAAAAAGAAATCGGAACAACTTCTTGAAAAAAAAATGATTACAAAGGAAACGTTGCAACAAGCGGTCATTGAAGAATATGTAATTGGAGCTCAGATTAATTTTAATTATTTTTATTCAGCAATTGACGATGAACTTGAAATTATGGGCACAGACACTCGGCGACAAACAAACCTGGATGGTCTGATTCGTCTTCCTGCAGATGAACAACTGGAAGTTCTTAAACACATCAAGCCAAAGATCATTGAAACGGGACATATTGCAGCGACCACGAAGGAATCCATTATAGAATCGATCTTTGAGCTTGGTGAAAAATTCGTCAATACCACAAAAAAAGAATATCCCCCCGGTATCATTGGTCCTTTTGCCTTGCAAGGTGCCATGGTTGCTGATAAAGGACGAGAAGAAATGGTCGTCTTTGATGTTTCTTTACGAATCCCCGGAAGTCCATTAACGCAATTCACCCCACATTCCGGTTATCTGTATGGAGAATCGATAAGCTATGGTGAACGTATCGCCTTGGAATTAAAGAAAGCTATTCAAACGAATCGGCTTAAGGAACTGGTCACCTAAGAACATTCAATAGTGCGTTCTTCAGTTATTATTTTCTCAACCTGTATATCATGAGTCTCAGTTGGAATGCTGTTTACGATTTGTAGTTCAAATGCAAGACCGATTCTATGGGCATGACATCGTGTTTTGAGTAATTTATCATAATACCCACCACCATATCCAACTCGATTCCCTTTACAATCAAACACAACCCCTGGGATAATGCACAGGTCAATTTGTGAGAAAGGTATTACACGTAATCGGTTGTCTCGTGGTTCAAGGATTGTATAGGCACCAGGATAAAGATCATCCCAGCTTGATAGTTCTGATAGGATAAGCGTTTTGTTCTGGGTATCGGTTTTTGGAACGATGACGGTTTTCATTTGAAGGAGGCTTTCTTGTATCATAGTATGAGTGTGTACTTCATTGTTGTAGGAAACATAAAAAAGGATGGTATGTGCGTCTTGATACCATGATGAATGAAAAAGACGTTGTTGAATCAAAAAACTTTTTTTAAGAATTTCTGACTGAGCAAGAGCCATTCTCCTCTTAAGTATTTGTTCACGAATTGTCTTTTTCATAAAAACACTCTATAAGTTTTTTATTATAAAGAATTTTATGTCTGTGAAATTTATGTAATACAACAATACATTTTAATTTCTTTTCTGTATGTATTCTTTCAGATGATTGATTATAAGAACACTTGCAATAATAGGTGGTGAGTGGTTATTCTAATCAACCCGGATAGACGATTCTTTGAAAAATTTGATAAATCGATTGCATTTGTTCTTGGAATTTATCCTACGTCGAATCTTGGAGCAGTTCGCAATTTAGGGAGGCTGGGTGTACCGACCATAGTTCTAGATGCAAAAAAAAACCAAGCCGCTTTCTTTTCCAAATATGCAAAGGGAATCTTCTGTCCGCATCCAAAATACACTGAAGAGAAATATATTGATTTTCTTCTGAATATTGGTAAGCAACTACCCAGAAAAGGCATTTTATTGCCAACAGGGGATACTGAGACTCTTGTCCTCCTTAGACACAGGAAGAGATTAGAAGAGTATTATCAGTTCACTATGGCCGACTATCATACTGTAGACATGCTTATTAACAAACAAAAGTTTTATCAACTCCTTGAAAAACACGATATCCCTCATCCAACAACTTTTGTTCCCAAAGATGAAGGAGATGTAAAAGATGCAAGTAAAGATCTCTCGTATCCTTGTATCGTAAAACCTGTCTATCCAACGTATTTTCGACTTGATTTTCACACAAAACTTTTTGTCGCTTCATCACCGAAAGAGATGATATCGTTGTATTCAAAGGCTCAGGAAAAGGGACATGAGGTGATGTTACAGGAAATAATACCTGGTGGAGCGCAGACGATGTTTGGGTTTAATGCATACTATGACAAAATGGGAGTGTCTTATGGGAAATTTACGTACCAACGGATACGAGAATGGCCACTTGGATTTGGAAATGGATGCTATTTACAAGCTGTAGAACAACCGACGTTAGGGCAGATTACCGACTCTTTACTACAAGATCTTGGATATTACGGTATCGTCGATGCGGAATTCAAACGTGATCCTCGGGATGACACCTTTAAGTTTATTGAAATGAATCCTCGCATCTGGATGCAGAATAGTTTTCCCTCTCGATATGGGTATAACCTTCCGTATTTAGCTTACCTTGATGCGGTAGGAAAGCATTTACCGGAAAAATCAATGTATTATCCAAAGAAAAATATCAGATGGGTCTATTTTTTGGAGGACATACAATCATCACAAGCAAATATAGAAACTAAGACCTTATCGTTTTTTTCATGGGCGCAGACGTATAGTGTTCGAAATGAATACGCTGTATTTTCCTGGGATGATCCTTTTCCATTCTTCTTGTTAATTCTCCAATCAATTTTCCCTCTTTTTTCAAACCTAGTTAGTCGAACTGATACAAGAGAATAATTCTTTCTATAGGAGATTGTTATTCCGATAAATCTGTTTTTATTTATTTAGAAATTATAATAAAACAAAATACAATATTTTAATTAGATAATTACCTTTTTTAAGCTGTTAAGATACAACAAGAGGCTATATCGTTCTTGTGAACCAGAATTATTCTATAATAACTGGCTTTCTATATATTCTATATATAAGTGTATTTTTTTTATAAATTCAGGAGATCGTTAATCTAATTAATATATAATATATAACATGTTTGTTTATCAAATATAACATTGTTGATAAGTATAAATTGTTAATAATTATTATTTTGAAAGGGTTAAATTTAAATATTAATACTCAATAATAGAGTAATGGGGAATAATATGAAGAAATTCATACCAATCTTAATAGTAGGTATTTTAGTCCTAAGTGGGCTAGGGGCAGCTGCGTTCTCTACGAACGTCTTTTTAAAACAAGCAACCATTGAAAAAAACCAATCGGCATCAATTGTCTTTTCGTCACAGCCACTCCTCTTTGAGAAAGATGGGTTTGTAGAGGTTCATCTCGATGGTGCGACATCACAGTTATTAGATCCGAATAAACCTGTGTTGCCGGTTTATGTTAAGACGTTCCAGATTCCTTTTAGATCGACAGATATACAAGTTTTGTGTACTGTACAGGATATTGGCACAATGACTTTTGAAAAGGAGATTGCACCTGTTCGCATTTCTCCACTATCGAAGATAAGTGAGCAGTCGGAGTATGTGAAGGATCCTGCGGTGTATGGGAGTGCGGAGTTCTATCCAAGTGCGTGGTTTAGCTATGATCTTGGTGCGGGTCGTAATGAGAATGACCTGCAGGTGACCTTTGTGAAGGTTGTATGTTACCCTGTTCGGTATTCACCGTTGAATCGTGAGATTTCGTATGCTGGTGGTTTTGATATCGCAGTGAGTTATACGGAGCCATTTACGCAGTCGCAGCCTTTAACTGCTGATTTTGATATGGTGATTATCGCGCCTGCGAAGTTTGAATCGGCTCTTCAGTCGCTTATCGATCATAAGAACAGTAAAGGAGTTGCGACCATGTTTAAATCTGTGGAAGATATCCTTGCTGAATATGATGAGGGGTATGACCCGCCTGAGCAGGTGAAGTATTTCATTAAAGATGCGTATGATACGATGAATATTACGTATGTGTTGTTGTTTGGTGGTTTGAAGTCTCATATTTATGCAAAGGATAAGGATACGCGGTCTGCTGGGTGGAAGGCATGGTGGGTCCCAGTCCGGTACGTTAGCATGCCACAGCAAGATGATGAAGGATGTTTGTCTGATTTGTATTATGGGTGTTTGTATAATGCGACTGGTGGTTTTGATAGCTGGGATTCCAATGGTGATGGCGTGTACGCTGCTTGGAATGCTCCTGGTGCTTCAAAGGATACATTCGATATGTACCCGGAGGTCTATGTGAGCCGATTACCCGTAGCAAACACCCTGGAGCTCAGACTTGTGGTAAATAAGATTCTTACCTACGAAAAAACAGGTCCAGAAGGCAAACCTTGGTACAACACCTTTGTTGGTGTTGGTGGAAAAACATTTGAATATTACGCTGGTAAGCCTGACGGCGAGTACCTCTGCGATCTCTCCTATAATTATACCAAAAATGCTATCCCTGAGTTGGAGTTACTACCCGTTTATTCGTCAAACAGGAATACCACTGGTGTAGTGCCTGACAAAAAAGGCATTTCAGGAGCATTTAATCAAGGTGCTGGTTTTGTTGATTTCGAAGGGCATGGAAGTCCTGCAAGATGGGATACAATCTGGTTCGATGGAGAATATACTGAGCATGATTGGGTTGGTGGTATTGGAATAGAAAACTTCTGGATGATTAGTAATGGGCAAAAACTACCTGTCGTCATCGTTGGTGGATGTCATAACGGTATGTATAACATTAGTTTGATTCCCGCTATGCTTGATAAAAACGGATCAAGTTACTTTGCCTATGGATATCCTGTTTTCATCTGTTTTAGCTGGGGGCTTGTCGTTAAACCCCGAGGCGGTGCAATTGCATCAACTGGTTGTACCGGCTATGGAATAGGATATCAAGGAAATCCGGTCACCCTTAGTGCAGAACTCGAGACGAATTTCTTCTATCAAATTGGGGAGGGTGCAACTCATCTTGCTCAGGCTCATAGCCAGGCGATTCAGAAGTTTATTAATGAAAACGCTATTTTACAGACCGAGGCGTTCTGCATAACCAATTGGGCTCTCCTTGGCGACCCAAGTTTAGTG
>LSSI01000013.1 GCA_001595945.1 Thermoplasmatales archaeon SM1-50 | reverse complement strand
GACATGACTAGGGAAGTATTATAGTTCATCAACAATATGGTAAAAATAAAAACTTGTCTTAGTTAATGGTGATTTGAATTAAGATTTTTATGGATGCAGAATAATTTTCACCATGGGTATGATAGAACCTTAGGTTATAAACAATGATAAACAAGGAGAATAAAGCATTTCATCATCTTTCTTTACTTGATTCTTACAAAAACATGATTTAAAACCATGTCAATGCTTGTCCTCTCATAGTATTTAAAAATATCTTTTTTTAGGGTTGTTCCTTCTTTAGAAACAGTTACTTTCTATGAGCAAAACGCATAATATCTACTTATTTTATACTTGTAACACCTTTTCACGGAAAAGGAGGTGATTTATATGACTGTCGTAATCACTGGAACTAGGCTAAGCATTGAAAAACTGGTAAAAGTCGCAAGGGACAACGAAAGTGTTTCACTGCATCCTGACTCACTTATGCGTATTAAAGCATGTCGTGAGATGCTTGAGAATAAAATCAAGGTGCATGAGATCATGTACGGGGTCAATACCGGCATCGGTGAATTCTCTGAAGTGGTTCTGAACGATGATCAGATAAAAGAATTCCAGAAATATCTTATTTATAATCATGCGGCTGGAATTGGGGATCCTGCTCCAATCGAATATGTGCGTGGAGCGATGCTAGCTCGAGCAAATGTCCACGCGCATGGAAACTCTGGGTGTCGTCTGGAGATAACGCAGACGCTTATCGAAATGTTAAACAAAGACGTCACACCATATGTTTGCCAGAAAGGGTCTGTTGGAGCTTGTGGTGATCTTGCTCCTATGGCCCAGATAGCGCTTCTTATGATGGGGGAGGGAAAAGCATTTTATCAGGGAAAACTTCTTGAGGGGAGAGATGCTCTGAAGAAAGCAGGCATCTCCATCCCTGGCCTGCAGGCACGAGACGGTCTTGCTATTATTAATGGTTCGAACCTTCTTACTGCGATGAGCGCTTTATTCCTATATGATGCAAATAATTGGTTAAAGCAAGCAGAGATTGCAGCGGCAATGTCTTTAGAGGCTTTAAAGGCAAATATGAAACCATACAACGTGAAAATCCATCAGGCTAGAGGATTCCCTGGTGCTGTTCGCAGTGCACAAGCAATCCAGAAACTGATTAAAGGTGGTGATCTTATTGAGGGGAAAATGAAATGTAAAATTCAGGACGCGTATTCAATGCGATCGACCCCTCAAGTGATTGGTGCTGCCCATGATGCACTTATGTACGCGCGGTCTCAGGTTGAAATCGAGCTGAATGGTGTTGGTGACAACCCGATTTTCTTCCCAGATGATGATCTGCAACTCTCCGGTGCAAATTTCCAAGGCAGTCCAGTTTCGTTACCGATGGATATGGCCGGTGCCGCAATTACGATGGTCTCGGTGATGTCTGAACGACGGATGAACCGATTAAACAATCCTGCCTTGAACGTTGGGCTTCCAGCGTTTTTAACAAAAGGTGCTGGGATGTACTCGGGACTTATGCTAAGTCAATATACAGCAGATGCCCTTATTGTAGAACAACGGATTCTTTCTGCGCCCGCGTCTATTCAGTCTATTCCTGCTGCAGCTGATCAAGAGGATTTTGTGTCTATGGGGATGAATACAGCGATAAAAAACTTCCAGATTCTTGATAATGCGTATGGAATCCTTGGGATTGAATTTATGGCTGCTGCACAGGCATTGGATTTCCGGGATTATATCTGTGGTAAAGGAGTTACAAAAGCAAAAGAGATTATTAGAAGACACGTAAGATTCTTAGATGAGGATCGACCATTATATCCTGATCATACAAAGATGAAGGAACTGGTAAAATCCTGTGAAATCTTACATGAAGTTGAGCGGGTCGTTGGAAGCTTAGGGTAAAATTCTGCGCTGTCTTTGGCTAGGTTGTCTTTCTAGTCTTGCATCATTGGAATACGGATCTTAGATTTCTTGACAAGGGTACGTGCTTCTTTATATCCTGCATCCGCGTGTCGAGCGACGCCTATCCCTGGATCAGTGGTAAAAACTCGTTTGATGCGTTCATCTGTTTCTTTTGTACCATCGCAGACGACTACCATACCTGCATGTGTGGAAAGACCTATACCAACACCGCCGCCGTTGTGAATATGAACGCTATCAGCCCCTGCAGCGCAGTTTAACAGTGCGTTGAGCAGCGGCCAATCAGCGATTGCGTCACTTTTATCACACATTGATTCTGTCTCCCTATATGGTGATGCAACACTTCCGCTGTCAAGGTGATCTCGTGTGATTGCAATGGGCCCGATAATCTTTTCACGAACCATTTTGTTGATGGCAAGGGCGAAGTGCATTCGCTCTCCGTACCCAAGCCAACAAACACGGGCAGGTAAGCCTTCCCAGGAGAGATATTTTTCTGCTAACGTTATCCAATTCGTCAGGACGGTGTCTTTTGGAAACATGTTAATCGCTGCTTTGTCTGTTTTTAGAATATCTTCAGGATTTCCTGTGAGGGCAAGCCAACGGAATGGTCCACGACCAACGCAAAACATCGGTCGAATGTATGCCGGAACAAACCCTGGGTAATCAAACGCGTTCCGCAACCCGGCCTTTAACGCTTGTCCTCGAAGATTGTTTCCATAATCAAACACTATAGATCCTCTTTTCTGAAACTCAAGCAACGCTTTGCAATGTTGTTTGATGCTTTCCATTGATTGCTGAATATATTCCTTCGGGTTCTTTTTTCGTAATACAACCGCTTCTTTTAGAGAATCCCCAAAGTACTGAGCAGGAACATATCCGTTTAATTCATCATGCGCAGAGGTTTGATCAGTAACGATATCTGGCCTGAATCCTTTTTTGACGAGTTTAGGCATGATCTCCGCGCAATTCCCAAGAACACCAACTGAGAGTGGTGTTTGTGTGTCTCTGGCTTGTGTCACAAGCTTCACTGCTTTATTAATATCTATTATTTTTTTATCGCAGAATCCTGCTTTGATACGCCGGTCAATGTGTTTCTCATCACATTCCACCGCAAGACACACACCGTGGTTCATGGTCACGGCGAGTGGTTGGGCTCCACCCATACCACCAAGACCACCGGTTAGAACGATTTTTCCTTTCAGGTTGCTTTTGAAATGTTTTCGTGCGCAGGCTGCAAATGTCTCATATGTTCCTTGGATGATTCCTTGTGTTCCAATGTAACACCAGGATCCCGCGGTCATCTGACCGTACATAGTTAATCCTTGTTCTTCTAGTTCTCTGAAATATTCCCAGGTGCTCCACCGAGGAACAATATTTGAATTTGCGATAAGTACACGTGGGGCTGTTGTCCAAGTTTGAAACATTGCCACAGGTTTTCCTGATTGGATAAGTAGTGTCTCATCGTTCTCCAGTGTTTTCAGTGATTTGACGATTGCATCAAAGCATTTCCAGTTGCGTGCTGCTTTTCCTGTTCCACCATAGATGATTAGTTTCTCTGGTATTTCTGCATTTTCAAGATTATTTTCTAACATTCGAAGAATTGCTTCTTGTTTCCATCCTTTACATCGAAGAGTGTTGCCTTTGTAAACCTTCATATGTCTACGCATAGTTTTCATGTGTGAACAAGCAATACGATATACAAAAACTTTGTCAAAACAAGAATAAAAGGGAAGGACGGCTGGCCTCACTAGGAGGGGATGGGATGCACTCTAACAAAATAACAACTACCAGCCCAATTCCTTCCAAGTAATAAATAGCGATAACCCCTATATATGCTTTTCGATTAAATGATTAAATGAAGGAAATACTAACAACGTTGCTTCCACGTAGAATGATTCTCCCGAGTCGGCGCTTGGTTTCATCCTTTGATTCTTCCACTTCATCTAGCACAAGGTTCATGTACTCATCATATCCTAATAGCTTGCCTTCGATGTGTCGTCCATCTTTTAAGAGAAGGAGTAGTTTTTGGTTCACTGCTTTTTCTAGAACATCTAATGGTAAAGACATGGCAGAAGGTAAGAAGAGCATCCTTTTTAAAACTATTCCTTAGCTTTTGGAGAATAACAAGGTAATTACGTGGGGTATCCATCGATTTGAAGGCTTGGGTCACCAAATAGTGCCCAGGATTGTATGACTTTTGTATCGATCCATGAATCACCCAAGCATTGTGAATTCCAATCAACTGGATATGATTTTATATACCATGTTATTGCAGCAATCCAGGTATCACCAAGAACATGGATAGCCTGCTGACCGTAAGCGTGGAAAAAAGCTACCTCAAGTTCATTGATACCACCTGTAAACGAGGTTTTGTCTTCTTTTGTGTATCCTAGTGCAGTGCATCCAAGGGATGCAATAGCACCACCGGTTGGCTCTCTAATAATTCGTTCGCTCCAACATTCTGGGACATACTCTTGCTTCCATCGAGTTGACGCATTAAATAGTCGTCGTAGACAGACGTCGAACTGGCTGTTATGACATCCGCTGACAACACAAATAGGAAGCATGTTTTTATTTCGAAAACGCCACATATCATTGCTATTTGGTCCCTGGACAAACCCTGTACCGTTTGGGGCATTGTTTCCCCATTGTTTTGGACTTCCATGGCCAACGAGATAGACAAAACCACATCCTTTGCGAAGTTCTCGTATTATATCTTTTTTATGAGAAAAAGTCCCATCAGAAGTATAAAGCTTAGTGGCAGAAAATCCACTCATGTTTTCAATGGCACGATCCCCATAGTATTCCCCTTCGTACCCGGCCCAACTTGCATTCAATGCCTCTGGGTAGCTGTCCCCTGCTGCAACAAGCATGGTGGTGAACCATGGTTGGGTAAACGCAGTCGACTCATAGGTGATAATTTTGCGAACCATAATTCTTACTTCCCGTTGGCTTCGACAGGGAAGACGACCAACTGCGACATCAGGGATAAAATCGATGTCAGTATCTTGCGCTGGTTCTCCTGTATACCATTCGCCGTAGACGCCGTCGTTATCACTATCCCAACTTGAAAAATTTCCATTTATATCATAAATATCTGCGAAATAGAGGTCACTTAGGTACTCGGCCTCCCAGTCGTCAACCATGTGTACGTATCGAACAGGGCAGAACCATGTCTGTTGAAATTGGCTGCTTCTTCCTCCGACGAGTAGGACATAACGTATCCCCCATTCTTCTATTGCATTTTTTATAAAATATTTTACTTTTTCTGCTTGATCACGCCCTTGACAGTACATCTGATGATACACATCATCTAATGTTACTAGACATGTTCGTACACCAACCTGATTTTTATGCTGGACTAATGGATGCAATGTATCAACATACTTTTTTGGAGCAATAATGAGTAAATCATACATGGATGATTCCATGGTATTAAAATAAGCAGTATGTAAATCATTGATACACCTTCCATGAGCGTTGGTCATCTGTATTGTCAGTATAGGAGTAAGGATAAGCATAAATCCAATAAGGAATATGACAAATGATTTATTCCTCTGATTCTTGTAACGTTTCTTCATATGATTCCCGTAGCTATAGTATATATCATCATTAATAAATGTTCACTTAGACAGTAAATACACTATGATTGTTTGAATAAAATATCTTAAATGGCATAATTTCCCCTTAGTTCAGATCTGAGAGTGTAGGTTAGTTTTTAAAGACAGATGATAGCACAGTATTTATTTATATTACGTAAATATTTATTACGATGGCGGAAAAAATGAACATCGATAAGCTTCTAACAAGAAAGAAGAAATGAACCATAGCAACATATGTCTGCTTGTGTTTCCTATTAATGGTAGGAGTAACATAAACATCTATTTATCAATCATACCGGTTTGTTATGACACTGTCAAAGTTTATGTAAAAGAACCACCTAATCTAATAACATACAATTCCTTTCTTTTGAAAGATCACACACTGTTAAAAACTATAGTTGGTTTAATGAGATCTGTTACCCTTCCCATCGTAGACGAAAGCAAAGATTAAATTATTTAACGCCAACTAGCGATTTGATTTCATATGTTCTTTAGGAGTAAATATATTTATATAACCTGTTTATTGATGCGCCTAAAATGAAATCGATGTGCACATATCCTTGTTATCGATACAACAAAGTCGCAGCTCCAAATAGGAAAAAAAAGACAAAGAATATCTCCCTTGTTTTTTTTGATATGGATGGTGTCCTTCTTGATACAGTCAGCTCTTGGCGGTATGTCCATGAATATTTTGGAACTACTAATGAACGTTCTATCATCCCATATCTTCGTGGAGATATCGATTATCTGGAATTCATCAGACGGGATGTTTCTCTGTGGAAAAAAAACAATCAACATGTGAAGAAAACAACTCTTGAAAATATCATGAATACAATTCCATTTATTAAGGGAACAAAGGAAACCATCTCGTTTCTACACCACTGTGGTATTCATACCGCTATTGTGAGTGCTGGTATTAATTTGCTCGCTGATAGAGTTGCTCGGGATCTTGGGATTGAGTATGTGTTTGCCAATGAAGTAACAGTCGGTGCAGATGGACGATTAACTGGTGAAGGAGTCCTTCACGTTGAACTGACACATAAAGATAAAAATGTCAAGGAACTTTCACAGAAACTTAGTGTCCCTTTAAATGCCTGTGCTGCAGTAGGCAACTCATGTTTTGATATCTCCATGCTTGAGGTATGTGGGCTTGGTATAGCGTTTAATCCGGAGGATGCCTGTGTGGAACATAGTGCTGATATCGTGATTAAAGAGAAAGATTTAAGCAGGTTGATACCCGCATTGGAATCATATATCTAGTGTTTTATTCTGAGACAAAGCTATTTGTCCATGAAGGTAGGTTTGGTTGTAGTCCCTTTTCTAGTAATTGTTTCCATTCTTCATCTGTTAGGCGGTCTGACATCGGTTGTTTGAATTCATAGTAGCTAAATACAGGACCTGCCCCTGCAATGATTTGGCCATCAGGACATTTGTATGCAACGAGTATGAGATTCACATAACCAACGCCTTCTTCCAGCACAAGACCTGTGTTTGTGTCTGTATGAACATCAGCAATAATAGTGGTTTCTTTGCCTTGGTCGTTTACACCAGTGATACTCCGATTTAGTTGTTCACCGAAGTCACGAATAAATTCATAATCACTCTGATTTAATTCTCTTCCCTCAAGTTCAGTCTTTGATATGCTCAATAGTCGTTTGAGGATGGTTTCAAGATTGTTAAGACGATGTATTTCTGTTTCGTTTAACACTTGAAGAACAGATAAACCTGTTCGTGTCATCTTCGTTAATGCAAGAATCCGTTGGTAGAACTCAGGTACGGGTTCGACGTATCCAACAATCGAAGGTTCATCTGGAGGGATAGCTGTAAGTCGTGGTGTGTATGATTGTTTTGCATACAGAATAGTATCATGTCTTAGTTCAGTCCATGATGCGAGTGCTGTCTGCAGTTCTTTGTCCTTCCAAGCATTGGTCTGCATAAAGGAGGGATATCTAGTATCGAAGGGTTCAAGCAGCGTTTTTAACGTATATAACCAGCTCCAATACAAATTACGATTCCATTCTGATACATTTAAGGAAGAAAAATTTTCCTGAAGGCTTTCTATCTGTCGATCATAAAATTCGTAGGTCGTGTCACCCTGCACATCCAGGATCTCCCGTGCTCGGGCTGAACCAAGAATCGTCATGATATCAAGACCTCGCGGCATGATTCGCTGTCCTGAATCATAGGTAAACGGTGTCCCTTCACCTGTGAACCACCCTGTTGTTGGAAACACCAGATTTTGGAACATATAGGAATCTGGAACAAATCGCTGACCCATGAGACGCATTCCTTTTGTTTTCTCAAGAGATTCATAGAGTTGTTCTTTTGTAAAGGGCGGCTGTATTCCGACATCCCCGGTGCCGCCATAGATTCGTGGGCTTCGAAGTTCTGCTAATGTCCCGAGGAGGTCTAACATTTTTGTTTCATTGGTAAATTCTGTCGCGTTAAATTGCGTTCCGAACACGGTTTTTATGCTTGCAAGGTACTCAACAGGGATAAGGTCATCAGCGGTTCCAACAAAAAATGAGGTAACGACATAGATCCTCTCCCAGAGTTTCTCAAGTGAGGTGTCGTTTGTTTGTTGGGAAAACAACGCCGTTGAGATAAGGCATGCTTGGATGGTCGCGATCTTCGCATCGATCTCTCTGATGATGTCACTACCCCGCAACAAGAACGTAATCCTTCCATACCACATCATGGTTTTGAAATATCGTTTGAGTTTCTCAGATCGGGTGTAATGCCCACGTGGTTTGTACTGAGAGTAATCTTCTTTATAGTGAAAAAGAGAGCTCTCCTGAAATCCTTCATGTGCTTCGATGAAGGAAAGCTCCTCAGTTACGTTAGCATGAACGTAATGGGGAATCGAGAATGAGACTGTTGTTATATCCTCTGAATAATTATAGTCATCCGATGGTGTCTGTAACAGGGAGAGCGCCACACCAAAGAAGCCAATGTTTCGTCTAGCTGCTTCTTTTAAGTTCGGTTCTGTAAATCTATTGTAGTCTTGTATCGATTTATCCAATAATATTTTACTAAGGTTAAGAACGTTGTCGAAAAACTCCCGTTCTTCGATACCTTTTAATGTCTGATCAAATAAGATATGATACATATGTAAAAGCGTATCTGAGGTTACGAAAATAGGGACCTCATGATCTTTTAGATAGTTGTAAGGTTCGGTTATATCAGCCTGATTACCAAAATCTCGAACTACAAATCCATTTTTTCTTAGTAATTCCTCCTGTTGATTTGTAAGGGAAAACACAGTATCAATGCTTTGAAAATTCACGACGGATGAAAGGTCTAATGGAAGAGTGTATTGTGGTGTTTGGGAGTTAATCGTTATTTCTTCAGATGAGTAATACGATGCCATCATGGACTTTGGGTTATCCGAATACAGGGTGCTAACCGCAGGGATTAGAATGATGCCACTTCCAGGCCCCGGTTGTTGGAAACATCCGCTTAGGCTTATCATAAGAAAAAGGTTTACAATTATCACTCCAAAAAGTTTCTTTATGCTATTCATTTCTTTTCATCCTCAGCAACTCTATATCAGTAATGATATTTATATTTGTGGAAGATGTTTGGAAAAAACCATATAACGATAGCTTTTAATCTGTCTTGTTCTATGTCTCAAATTGGATTCCTATGGTTCTTGATAATCTTGGAGACTCGTTAAAACGCACAATAAAGAAAATCGCAAACGCGGTCCATGTTGATGCTCAGCTTGTAAAAGAAGTCGTTCGTGACATCCAGCGAGCTTTGTTACAATCGGATGTCAATGTCAAACTTGTTCTTGAACTTTCAAAAAAAATAGAACAGCGTGCACTTGAGGAGAAACCTCCTGCAGGGATGACGAATCGAGAACATGTAATTCATATTGTGTATGATGAACTAGTGCGTATTGTTGGTGCATCCCGAGAACTTGCCATCCGAAAACAGTTTATCATGATGGTTGGGTTATATGGACAGGGGAAAACCACAAGTTGTGGTAAACTTGCCACCTATTTTAAACGAAAGGGACTACGACCTGTACTTATTGCTGGTGATGTTCACCGACCAGCAGCTTTTGAACAATTAAAACAGATATCTGAGCAAGTCGAGGTCCCGTTTTACGGGGATAAAACCCAAAAAAATGCCGTGAAGGTGATTAAAGAAGGCATTAATCGATTCAAGCGGACCGCTGATGTCATTATTGTTGACACTTCTGGGCGTCATAAACTCGAGGATGATTTGATATCTGAGATGAAGGATATCTTCAAAGCAATCAAACCCGATGAGAAGCTGCTGGTAATAGATGCTGCGATGGGACAGCAGGCTGGTCCACAGGCTAAAGCCTTTAATGATGCAATCGGAATCACGGGTATTGTTCTAACAAAACTTGATGGGACTGCGAAAGGTGGTGGTGCGCTTAGTGCTGCTTCGGAGGTTGGCGCCCCAATTGTTTTTGTGGGAACTGGTGAGCATTCCACTGATTTTGAGAAATTTGATCCCTCCGGTTTCATCTCACGGCTTTTAGGAATGGGTGATATCAAATCATTACTAGAGCGAGCGGAAGAAAGCCTAAAAGGAAAAGATGCAGAAAAAACTGCCAGGAAACTTATGTCTGGCAAGTTCAACCTCAATGACATGTATGAACAGATGAACATGATCTCTGGAATGGGACCGCTATCGAAGGTTGCAGAGATGCTTCCAGGTGGTATGTCTGGAAAATTGAAAAAGGTTAATATGGATGAGACGCAGAATAAACTGAAGCGATTCCGGATTATTATGGATTCAATGACTAATGAAGAAAGAGAAAACCCAGAGATTATTCAAGCATCACGGATCAGACGGATAGCGAAAGGTGCTGGTGTCGAACATAAAGATGTAAAAGAGGTATTAAAATATTATAATATGACCAAGCGAATGATGAAAGGATTTTCTAGTGATCGAAAGATGCGGCGAAATCTCATGCGACAACTTGATTTTGGGAAATGATTTTTTTTTGCTACTATGTTGTTTAAAAATCATGATGAGCTGGTCTTGAATGGAGGTACACCACTCCTCCAGCAAAAACGAAGAGACGTCCTTGAGATGCTAGCGGCTGCAGTAAACGCAGTAGACCCATATCGCGTTGTACACGAATTGTTTGAGGGCTCACAGCTGGTTTTTCCATCGGAAATAATTGATCTCTCCTCATTTGATCATATATATCTCGTGGGTCTTGGGAAGGCAAGTGCAGGGATGGCACAAGCAGTGTGTGATGTAGTACAGGTGATAAAAGGTGTGATAATAACCAATGATTCCTCTGCAACAATCACTAGTGATTCAATTGAGGTTGTGGTCGGAGGACATCCTTTACCAAATACAGGAAGTATTTCTGGTGCAGAAAAAATCCTACATCTTTTCCGTCAATGTAGCGAGAACGATTGTGTAGTTGTGGTAATTTCTGGGGGTGGGTCGTCGTTGTTTTGTAAACCACGTATCCCATTATCTGATTTTCAAACTATAGTCAATCTGTTGTTACGATCCGGTGCAACTATTGATGAGTTGAACACAATACGTAAACATCTCTCATTGGTGAAAGGTGGTCAGCTTGTTCAACAGACAAACGCGACAGTTCTCTCTCTTATAATATCTGATGTGATCAATGATCCTCTTTCGTCGATTGCGTCTGGTCCTACGTCCCCTGATCCAACCACGTTCTCTGATGCAAAAGAAATCCTCCATCGGTATAGATTATGGGAGACGATTCCAGGAGTAGTTCGTAATGTCTTAGAGAAAGGTTTAAAAGGATATCTTCCTGAGACTCCTAAGCAAGATGATTCTGCTTTTGAGAGAGTCTTTAATTTTATTATCGCGAATAATGAACACGCCTGTCAGGGTGCTTTACATAAGGCACGGGAGATTGGATATGCGGGGGAGCTTCTAACGACATCGATGACCGGTGAAGCAAGGATCCTCGGAAAAGATATGATTAGCAGGGTTAAACAACGTCTTTCTGAGGAAAAAACTGCGTTTATTTCTGGTGGTGAACCAACCGTGACGGTGCTTGGCGATGGTATTGGGGGACGTAATCAGGAATTTGTGCTTGGCTGTGTTGAGGAGATTGCTGGGAGCAATATCCTAGTTGCTTCGTTTGCAACCGATGGCATTGATGGGAATAGTCGTGCTGCTGGTGCTCTTTGCGATGGTTTGACATTTGCTCGTGCCTTGAAAAAAAATCTACATCCTAATTATTTTTTTAAACAAAGTAATTCATTTGTTTTTTTTGATAAATTGGGTGATGCGCTTCTTACTGGTGTGACAGGTACAAATGTCATGGACATCCAAATAATGTTGCTCTGACGATAGATGGTCTTTTCCAGAAAGGGATGGAATAAACCTTTTAAGGAAGAAGAAGATAACAAAATGGGATGACCTCAATCAAAAAATTGTTCCAAAACTAATATATAAATATTTCGCATAATAATACTATAACTCATAAGGAATTACTCTCTACATCTAGGTAAGATACCTTAGGAAAAATAATATAAATAGTAAAAAATCTATATATGGAGATAAAATATGCAAACGAA
The DNA here is from genome assembly GCA_001595945.1 of Thermoplasmatales archaeon SM1-50. Taxonomy (GTDB): domain Archaea; phylum Thermoplasmatota; class E2; order DHVEG-1; family DHVEG-1; genus SM1-50. Next base: position 13,395 of record LSSI01000013.1, on the reverse strand, counting down.
ACATTCAATTAGTTTATTCTGTACGATATGGATTATTTTTTTATTAATAATAGGGCTTATTGTTCCCAGTGTAATGTCTTCTTCTATTACCTACCCAACTGATGGGATATGGGAGGATACATTTAATGATGATAGAAGTGTTGATCTTACATACTGTGTTGTGAAAAACAATGAAATCATCCTTAATCAAACGACTAGTAGGGAATCCTACAACTTTACACAAAGCAATCATAAGGCGTACGCATATCAATCATTTTTCTTTTTCCCTGTTGGCAATTTTTTTTCGCCAAAAACTCACCTATTTCGTGAGATTGAATTTGGCAGAAACGACATTTTCAGAATCAGAGACATTGACAATGATTATGCTAACCGGTCATCCTCAAGTATTCAAAGATATGTTGTCCATCATTTTCGGTTTAAAATAGACCTCAGTGCAGAAACCATCAGTAATATCAGTATGTCTTGGTTTGGAAAAACATACGCAAATGCTATTATTAAGTTTTATTTCTGGAATGGGAGTCACTATTTAAAAGGTGGATGGCAGCTGTTAGGAAATTATCGCTCAGATGGAAAGGACACTTCTATAAATTTTATTATTGACGGTGGTGCTGCGAAATATGCCTTCGATGCGGATAACTATTTTGATATTTGTGTTGTAGCATACTTTCCTCTTTTATTTCGACCGTGCACATTATCAAGCGATTTTATTGGACTACGAATATGGACGACAAAAGGATATATTAGAGACAAAGAAGCCATCGCTACGACAAAAAATCCGATCGATCCAAAGGATATCTCGAAATATACTAGTTTTTATTGGGAGTCCCTTTGTTGGGATGATTCTCAACCCTCAAGTACAGAGATATATTATCATATCTTGTATGAAAATGAATCTGGTAGATTTGATTTTGTGGAGGATTCTGTGTTACCCTATAACCGACGTGGATTTAATGAATCCCCTGTGTTTCTTAATGCACTTTCGAACCATGAGTATAGGGACAAATATAACAGATTAAAGATTCAGGCAAATCTCTCAACTGATTCTCCTTCGGTATCTCCTCGAATTTTTAGTTGGGCGCTCACCTGGCAAAATAAAACCATATGGTGTGATTCTTTTTACAGCAATTATCGCATTGACGAACAAACGAGAATTACCAACGAAAACAACACAGTCATGATATCGTTGATACAAGATGAATGGCCCTTGTTTGGATTTAACTCGGGAAATACCAGAGCATCTGATTGTATAGGAGCAGCAACAAATAACCTTTATTGGTTCAGTAAAGAATACGTTGGTGGGGGATTTCGTAATCCTGTTATCGGTAATGGGAAGGTATACATCGTTTCAAATAGTCGCTCGCTACATCAATATGACGTGGTACTCCCAAGCGGATTAACGGAGGGTGATCCACAGCAAAACACCACCTCGGTTACATTTGAATACGATGTCGATGTAGTAAACTCCCCCGCGATTACCGATGAATTCGTCATTATCGCCACAGGGCAGCAAGCCAAAGGTGGGGCAAACAACTATATTTTTGCATATACATATGAACCCAATGATCTTACTTTAAAATGGCAGTACCCAGAGGATCCCAATACTGAGAAGATTTGTTACGATGCGTCACCAGTTGTTGTCGGTGATATGGTTTTTATTAGTACATGGGGTGGTGATAATGGAGTATATCCTCTTAATGAAAAAAATAGGTATACCAATAACAAACTGCTTGCGTTTAATCTTAAGACCGGACAGAAGAGGTGGGAATATTCTTTACCTGCCCCGAGTTATTCAACACCTGCAGTAACAGACGACATGATTATTGTGGCATGCAGTTCGACGGATAATCAGAGTGTTATTGCGTTGTCTCATACTGGAGAAAAGATCTGGGGGAAGGCACTTGGTGCCGTTGATCACGCGTCCCCTGTTATCTACCAGGATATGGTCTTTGTAACCTGCAAACAGGTGAGTAATAAAAAAACAGCTACAAGAATCGTCGCTATGAATCTTAATGATGGCACGATGAAATGGAATGCGACCCTCAGTGAACTAGCCACTTGTTATCAGAACTTAGCTGATTCAACACCAGCAGTGTATGATGGTGTGTTGTACGCTGCTTCCCCTGATGGAAAGGTATATGGCTTAAATATAGTAAATGGAACAACACTTTGGACCCCGACAAGGGTATATTCCATTCCGCTTTTATCCTGTGATGTTCTTCTCTCTTCTCCGGCATATGCGGATAATCATGTCTACATTGGTACTCCTGAAGGAAAAGTTTTTGCGATAAATACAACCACTGGGGACATCACATGGGAGTTAGAGACCTTTTGGGATTACAGTAAGCCTAATTGGAAACCAGCGCCAGTCCTAGGATCACCGGTTATATCCAATGGTTTGGTCTTTTTTGCCGATGAGAATGGTGTCTTATATAGTCTTGGAAAATTTACCGCCTCAACCAAAGAGGTGAGTGGGCGTATCATCTCGATACCAATCCGTTTACCTGAGTCACTTTGGTGGAATTCCTTTTATGCACACGTCCAGTATAATAACTCTGTAAGCAGCATTAAATTTAAACTACTTGATGAAAATGGAAATATCATAAAGGAAGATTTAAAAAATGGCAGTGTTCTAACAAGTGGTGATAAAACCCTTGGTCGAACGCTTCGTTTGCAGGCTGATTTTTCTGCTAAAAACATTACGAAAGATAACCCGAAACTATTCCTTTGGTACATCACGTTAAAAGCAGATACTCAAAAGCCATTCCTTGATCGTAGCTCATTTACTCCTGATCCAAAAGGATGGATACAAGAAATAATTCCTGTGTTTACTATAGATGTAAAGGATAATATTACAGGGTTACGAGTGAAATCAGCACGATATACCTTAGAGTATACAGTTGATAATGTGACGAAAAAAACGACTGAGGTTGCATTATGTACTGGGCAAAATGGAACAACAGAATGGCAAAATCTGACCATGAACATCTCTGCGTTACCCTTTTTCGAAAATATCACCGAATTAAATAGTCTCGAATTTAACATCTCTGATTTAGCAGGTAATACCGCGGAACATAAGGTGACGTTTAAGCAGGATGTGAAGAAACCCTCCTCCCATATACTCACTGACACGATGAAAAAGAAATACAATTCATCCTCTATTCTCATAAAAGCACAAGCAAACGACACAGGCACTCTGAATGTCGATGCAAGTGGTATCAACCGTGTCGAGCTTTATTATCGCTATTCTGAGGACAATGTCTTCTCTGGTGAATGGATCTTTTTTGCAGATTCGACAAGTTCCCTGCCTTCCTGGATGTTTAACTTCTCTAACAATCCGAACCAAAATGGGGGATACTTTGAGCTTTGCACCATTGCTATTGACAATGCAAGCAATGTCGAGGACGAACCTGTCGAAGGTGATGTCTCGTTTGTGTATGATTGGAAAGCACCTCAGCTTCCCAGTATTTCTGGTGATACACTCTGGTTTAATGAACTACCACAGTTTTCGGTCGTCTTTAGAGATGATTTTCGTATAGATACGATTCAATACCGCCCAGATTTCGAGAGCATCTGGACTACTATCGCTTCCCACGTGAATGAAAGTGACTATGGCCATTCATGGAAGTTAGAGCAGAAATATTGGGATATGATGATTGAAGATGAGGAGTATTATCTGTATTTCAAGATTAATGATACATTAGGAAATACCTTGCTTACCAAAAGTGATAGTGAAGCAATCAACATTCGAAAAGACATTTTTAAGCCAATCGTCGATATTGATATTCCCGCTATAACGACAGAATGGACCTGGGATGATAAGTTTACGGTTCTGGGAAGTGCGTATGATAAAAACGGCAGCGGTATTAGGGAAGTCTCAATGTATTATCGTTTTTCCGGGGACAAACTGAATTGGAGCAGCTGGCAAGAGTTTGGTGAACCGCTTAATTTACCACCATTTGAATGGGATTTCGAGGCGATAAAGGGAGATGGACATTATGAGGTCAAACTGAATGGGGTTGATTTAGCTGGTAATGAAGAGGAATCAGACACGATTTCTTTTTCTGTTGCGTCATTCCCAACAGAACTTGCCCTTGTACTCGTCGGTCTTGTGATTGTTCTATTGATTATCATCATAATCATCTTTGTCATATGGAGAAAAAGAACATAGCTCTTTATACTCCTTTATTTCTTTTCCTTTAATTTTTTAAAATCTTCTATAGGATATTCAGGGAAAACCAATCCAGTGTATCCACAGTTGTTACATCGCCATTGATTAAGGAGTCCTTTCGAATAGGAGTCTGCTGACAGGTCTGGTTGTGTATCAGAGCTTTGGCATTGTGGGCAGACACGTACATATTTTTTTGACATATCTTTTTTTCCTCATTCTATGTAGAGAGCTGGTCGTAAGGGGGTAGCGAACTTTATTTTCTTTGCTGGATCATAAACATTTGCGTCATCAGCACCGTAGATCTCCACGGGGCAATGAAACACTTCAGAAAGGTATGATATCGCGTCAGTAAGATGTTTTTTTTCGTCTAATGGAATCATAAACCGTGTACAATCGTTCTCACTGATTGTTTTTACTTCCGCTGCGATCTTAGCGATGAATTGGGAGACTTGTTGCCCTAGTGGTTTCATGACTGGATCATCCATGGTTTCTTTAATCAGCTGACCCGGGTTAAGATTTTTTTGAGCTGCGTGCTCTAATGCTTTTCGAAAGAGCTGTTGTTTCCATGCTGGTGAGGTATAAATACATATTTTTTTTGGTGTCATTTTTGTGACCTTTATGATTTCGTTAACATCATCGATGACCTTGGTAAGAAGGTATTCTCCCACTTCGTCTTTTTCAGAAATGTCCTTAGCATTAAAAACAGGGTAGGATTCATTGGACACGAATTGCTTTTCCCCTTGGGTCTCCCAGAGCTCTTCAGCAAGATGCGGCGTAATAGGAGCCATCAGCAAAATCCAAGTCCGAATATAGCTTTCAAGTACCTTTTTATTCGCTCCTCCTCGTCTCAAGTACCATTGCAGGTCTTTCTGGATTTCAAAGAAAATTTCATTTGAGGATACTCGCAGATCATATGTCTCAAATGCGGTAAGAATTTTCTGTATCCTTCTTTGGAGTATACTTTTTAACCAGTTATCAAGATTTTTTTGTTGTTGATCCTTCAGGATGGAAAGCTGTTTAACGAGTCTCCAGATGGTGGCCATCCTATTTTTGTATTTCATGACCGCATCGGGATCCCATTCAATATCAACAAAAGGAGAGCCAATATGCAGGTAATACAGTCGCATTGCATCAACACCATACATGACCGCTGCCTCGACAATTGGTTCTGCACCACCTTTTGATTTACTGATTTTTTCTTTTCCTTTTTGCGTCACCCACCAGTGAACAAAAATCCCCTGAGGTCGTTTCTGCTCTGGCATAATTGCAACATGGTTCATAATATAAACTGGGAAGTGGACTGTTTTATGCTCTTTTCCGCCAAGGTTGATATCAACAGGGTACCAGTAATTAAAATCGGATTGTATGGTCTGCCATAGTGGTTGTTTTGGGATTCCAATTCCCAGGAACACGTAGTCAAAGAATTCATCGGTCATCTCTGTAACAGTTAACTTGTTTTGATTCACATAAGAAGAAAGTACATAATAGGCAGGATACAGGGTTGAATCTGAGATTGGTTCGATAATCCAATCTTTTTTATAGGGAAACTCTGTTCCAAGCCACGATCCTCTTCGAATCGCAGCACGGTCCCCGAACCAGTCAAGGATTTTTGGCAGGTCCTCTTTATATTCTTGTGGATAGATGTTCATGGAGGCTGTGTAATCTTTTGATTCTTGAGTAAGGTGTGCGTCACTATATTTGATAAACCATTGGTCAGGGATTTGTTTTATCATGACTTTTTCTTTGCATCGGCAGATGACCGGTTCAGAGAACTCTTTCATCGTCGTTGCCAGACTCTTCTGGATAAGATCGTTTTTTACCGTATCCTTGATTTCAGAGATTTTTATGCCAGCGTATTGTCCGCATTTCTCGTTTAATATACCCGTGTGGAATTCTTTTTTATAGACCATGTCTGTTGCTTCGTTGAGTTTTTCTGTTTCTGTTTGGCTTTTTATGCCAAGGTGATCACATGCTTCTTTTGCAGGATTGTTTCCAAAGCCTTTTACATCAATGATTTTAATTGCTTCGATGGGTTCTTTTGATTCAACAAGAGCGATCCAATCATAGGGAGCATGAGCGGGTACTGACATGACAATGCCTGTTGCGACCGTCGGGTCCGCAAACACGCCAGCGAGAATGGGTACTTCTCTGTTGATTTCAGGGACGATACAGGTTTTCCCTATCAAGTCTTTTCCTTCGATGGTTTTCTGAAGTGGCTGGACATTATCATGTTGATAGGAGAGCTTTTGTATACATTCCTTTGAACAGATCCATATTTCATTGTTGACTAGAGCGGTATGATATTTGACAGTGGGATTTACCCACATATTGGTCACCCCAAATATTGTTTCGGGACGAAGTGTTGCCGCAGGTAGGATGGTCCCATCGTTGAGAGTGAATTTTAGAACGGAAAAATCAAGTATCTCAGCTGAGCCTCCTTGAGCGACATCGGTTTCTGATTTATCAACCGCTACTGGTCCACAGTTGGGACAATACGGTGCAAAATGTGGTTTTTGAATTAAGAGTTTTTTTTCATGGAGTTGATGAAACTGCCATTGAATGAATTTCTTATACCCTTCAGAAATTGTATTCATTTGTCTGGTATAGTCAATAAGAAAACCAAACCGTTTCCAATATTTGTCAACATAGACCGAGCTGAAATACTTCACAACCTCCACAGGGTCTGTTAACCTCTTAATCACTTTTTCAGGACATCCGCTTTGTTTCAAAAGTCGCAGCGTATCCTCATCCTGTCGCTCTACCTTTTTTGCAAAACCAACAGAAGGAATCCCTGAAGCATGGAATCCTGCAGGAAACAACACGTCAAAGCCAATCATGCGTTTATAGCGAGCAATAACATCGCAGTAGGTAAACCCACGCATATGTCCTACGTGTAAGTATCCTGAGACGCCGGGGTACGCAAAATGAAGGAAAAATTTTTTTTGTTTTTCTCTTTGAGCAACGTTAATATTTGCTTCAAACCATTTATTTTGCCATTTTCGCTCGATAGAAACATAATTGTACGTGTTTTCATCCATGGAGGTAATCTTGTCGGACATAAGGTTTGTTTTATATAATATTTCGTATCTCATCTTATAAGTACTCTTGAAGGACTTCACAAGGTCCTAAAATAAACTCATAACTATGACACTTAAAATGCCTCCAGTGAGTTTGAAAAACAACTCTATTTTAATGTAGAGTGTGGTCTTAGGAGTGAATAGAAGACTTCCATAATATTTAGTGATACGTGTTTTACTCAAAAAATAAAATTTGTGCTGCAGAATCTACTGAATTACATGGAATATGGGATATTTAACCTTCTGGCTAAAGTTTTACACATAAACACAAGAAAAAAGCCTTCCCGGGTATCTCACTTGCCCATCTTAAAACTGATAGAACTATAGCCACGTTTGGAGCAGTTCGTGCAGCGTTTGGTGGAAGTGATGATGCGAGGAAAATCTCTCTAGAACTTTTCTCTGCATACGGAAAAAAGAATAATTTAATGAGAAGATGACATGGATGTAAAAGAGAGATATCACCAAATTTTTGAATACCACGTTTTCCCACATAAAATTCATGTTGTAAGGATAGTTGACCCTTGCAAAAGGTATAAGTCCGCCATTATTTTCAAAAAATCTCCCTTGTTTTTTTCCAAAAAGAAAAAACCTATATCGAAGATAGGTTTTCCTGTTTGTATACATGAAAACAAAAAAACGATTCAATCTCATTCCTGATTATGGAGATGTCAATAACCCTGCTTTCCGAGCAAAGTATGGATATCTGGAGGGTAAGGTAAGCATCATAGGGAACATAGTTCTCTTTATTATGAAGCTGACCCTAGGATTATTTATCAACAGCATTGCATTAATCGCTGACTCGATACATACCTTATCTGATGTTGGCACCTCTTTTATTGTCATCGTTAGTTTTAACATCGCAAAAAAACCCTCTGATACAAGGCACCCATTTGGGTACGGACGAGTTGAGTATATCGCCACAATCATAATCGCGGTTTTGCTTGTCATAACCGGTATTGGATTTATCCAACAATCCATTGAAAGAATTCTCAATTCTGTTAGCATCACACATCAGCAGTATGCTGTTGTTATTGGGGGTATCATTATAATTTCAGCGGTCGTAAAAGAATGGATGGCGCGATTTTCACAGGCTCTTGGGAAAAAAATCAAAAGTGATATCCTTGTCGCTGATGCATGGCATCATCGAAGCGATGCTCTTACCAATATTGGTGTTGGGATTTCTATCATCGGTGCTTCGTTTGGTTTTCCTTTTTTAGACCCTACTTTTGGGATGATTGTGTCCCTTGTCATTGTCTATGTCGGAATTTCTCTTGGTAAAACCTCATCTCAGTTCCTCATCGGCAAATCTCCTGATGCTGACCTTGTGAAAAGCGTCGAAGAAATCGGACAGGGAATAAAAGAAGTAAAAAATATTCATGATATCTCTGTACATGATTATGGGACAAGAAAGATCATCACATTACATGCAGAGGTTGATACGACAGTGATGCTTGATGAAGCCCATGGTATCGCAAATACACTTGAAGAGAAAATAATGGAAAAGCTGCATTGCTCTACCATCATCCATATCGAACCGACACAATTCCATCGAGATACGTTTTTTAAAAAGAGACTCCTACAAGATCTTTTAGAAAAACAAAACTCAGTCATCTCATTTCACAATATACGTATCATAAGACGATTAGAAAAAGATGATATCTCAATGCATCTTGTAGTAAACAAAGATATGAGCATACAAAACTCACATCAGTTAGTTCATCGGATAGAAGAGTTAATACAAAAAAAATACGGTCCATGCGATGTCCATATTCATCTGGAACCTTGTCAGCATTCATATTGTCCGATATGTTCAGCACCATGTGAAAAGAAAAAAAACGAATGAAACATCTTTTGATTCTTTCTTCTCAACATTTAAATGCTTTGGTGTGATTCTTAGAAACTTATGAGCTACGAAACTCTTCAAAAAACAATCAAAGAAAATGTTGCAACTATCACATTGAACCGTCCTGATCGATTGAATTCATTTGATATGAAACTTGGCCAAGAGCTATATAACGTCCTCCATGAGGTTGGAAAAAACACAGAAGTTCTTGTGGTAATACTGAAGGGAACTGGAAAAGGATTTTGTGGTGGTGGCGATGTCAAAGAGATGCATGCTGCTGCTGATAAATCAAGATTCCTCCGGGACCTCACCAGAGCAATTCACCGATGTGTTATTGAGATTCGCAGTATGGAAAAACCAGTGATTGCTGCTGTGAATGGTGCTGCGTTCGGTGCTGGACTCTCACTTGCACTTGCCTGTGATATGATTATTGCAGTGAAAGAGGCAAAAATGAGCACTGCGTTTATCGGTATTGGTCTTGCTCCGGGATGCGGGACACAGTTTGTCACAAACGTAGTAGGATACCAGCGTGCTTGTGAATATATTATGACATCGAAAATCTTTACCGCCGAAGAAGGATATCACCTTGGTCTTATCAACAGGGTGGTTGATGCTAATACATTCGACGCTGCTATTAAGGAAACCGTTTCTGTGTTCCAATCACTGCCACCGATAGCAGTTGGAAAAGCTAAGATGCTGATAAATAAGAGTGTTCAAAATGACATGATTACTCATTTGGAACTTGAGAGCAAGACCGCAGCATTGTCTGCTGGAACAGAGGATTTTAGTGAAGGTGTAACCGCTTTTGTACAAAAGCGTGACCCCGTCTTTAAAGGTAAATAGAAAAGAAATCGACAATTGTCGATAAATGTAGGGAAACCTTTATGTATGAAACTCCTATGAGTGCGATACAATCTAAAAGGGAGGTCGCAGGATGAACTATGAAACCCTGATCTCTACAGAAAAAGACGACGTTATTACAGTAACATTGAACAGACCGGATGTTCATAATGCCATGAATGAATTACTTATAAACGAATTGACACAATGCTTTCAGCAGATTTCTACTGATGAGTCACTAACCGCGGTAATCCTGACGGGAAACGGAAAATCTTTTTGCGCGGGAGCCGACCTTACCTGGATGAAACGCATGGTGAAGTTTTCCATGCAGGAGAACAAGAAGGATAGTCGTCTTCTCCTTGATATGTATGAGAGTATCTATTCTTGTCATAAACCGGTGATCGCACGAGTAAATGGGTCTGCGTTTGGTGGCGGTCTTGGACTTCTCGCAGTATGTGACATAACAATTACAGTCCCTGAGATAAGGTTTGGGTTTAGCGAGGTAAAACTTGGGATTGTACCTGCAGTGATTTCAACGTTTGTCGCACATAGGATGACTCCTGCAGATATGCGCCGTCTGTTTATCACCGGCGAACGTTTTGATTCAATGATGGCACAGAAAATCGGATTAATCGACTTGGTTGTTCCACCTGAAACACTGGATGATGCGGTGAACTCCTGTGTTGAACAGCTTCGCTCGTCAGGCCCTTGCGCCATTGAAGAGATCAAACATCTTATTGAATGTCTTGAGACAATGGATTTAAAACAATATAAAGAGTTTACTGTTGAAAAAATCTCTGAACTTCGGGTTTCACATGAAGGACAGGAAGGAATCACGGCATTCCTGCAGAAACGAAAAGCGAACTGGAAGAGGTAACCAGTATGTTTAAAAAAGTATTGATTGCAAATCGTGGCGAGATTGCTGTTCGGATTATCAAAGCCTGTCAGGAAATGGGAGTGAAAACCGTTGCTGTCTTTTCAGAAGCTGATCTGAACTCACCACATGTCGAGCTTGCAGATGAATCCATTAATCTTGGGGATCCAACACCTTCAGAAAGCTATCTGAATATCGCGAAAATCATAAAAAATGCAACAAGCGTTAAAGCAGAAGCGATTCATCCTGGATATGGATTTCTTGCGGAAAACCCTGATTTTGCAAAAGCCTGTAATGACTCAGGTATCACATTTATTGGACCTGCACCAGAAGTCATTCGTTTAATGGGAGATAAAATTGAGGCGAAAAAGACCATTGAACAAGCAAATGTTCCTGTTATCCCTGGGTATCATGGTGTAGAACAAGATCTCTCGACATTATTAAAAGAAGGGAAAAAAATTGGTTTTCCTTTGCTTGTTAAGGCAACTGCTGGTGGTGGTGGCAAAGGAATGCGTATTGTTCATGAAGAATCCAAGCTTGAACAATCCATTGAAAGTGCAAAAAGAGAAGCAAAATCGGCATTTGGGAACGACTCTATTTTTCTTGAGCAATACATCGACAAACCACGTCATATTGAATTTCAGATTCTCGCTGATAAGAAGGGTCATGTTATCCACCTCTTTGAAAGGGAATGTTCCATTCAACGTCGACATCAAAAGATCATCGAAGAGACTCCCTCACCAGCACTCACACCAGCTCTAAGGGAAGCTATGGGAAAGGCAGCAGTTGCGGCTGCAACAACTGTCGAATACACGAACGCTGGCACCATCGAGTTCATGGTTGATGCGAAGCACAATTTCTATTTCATGGAAATGAACACTCGTCTTCAGGTTGAACATCCGATTACGGAAGCAACTACGGGTATTGATTTGGTGAAATGGCAGCTGCGCATCGCAAGTGGTATGGATCTTACCCTTAAACAGGCTGATATTGCCCAGCGAGGTCATGCCTTGGAATGTCGTATCTACGCTGAGGATCCTTCCAATGGTTTTCTACCGAGTATCGGTACCATTGAAAAAGTCGAGATTCCAATCGGACCGAACATCCGGAATGATACAGGTGTCGAGACCCGCTTTGTTGTCAGCCCATACTATGACCCGATGCTTGCGAAACTTACAGTGAGTAGTGAAAATCGGGAAGAGAGCATCAATAAGATGATCTGGGCGTTGTCTCACTATGTCGTGCTTGGTGTCACGACAAATATTCCGTTTTTAAAAAAAGTACTTGAACATCCTGAATTTAAAGCTGGAAACATCACAACCCATTTCATCAATGATTACTTCAAGGACTGGCTTGTGACAAAACAAGGTTTACCCCTTGATGCGATCATCGCATTAGCGGTCTATGATTCGCTGCATACACAGCGACATGAGGTCGTCCGCTATAAGGAGGCTGACCCACATTCACCCTGGCAGCATGTGGGACGCTGGAGGATCGGGGTGTAACGATGTTCATTAACTACGAACATGATAACCATGTTTACAATGTCACGATTGAACGAAGGGACAATCAGTTTTTCATCACCTATGATAACAATGAATACACTGTTACCGCGACAGAGGTAAAACCCGGACAGCTGGTCATTCAGCTCGCCGAACGGGTTATTAAAAGTATTATCTCTCAAGGGGACGATAGCAAATTTGTGTTTATCGATGGAAATATCTTTAAGGTAAAACGCATCGAACTAACCGGTAGGAAAACAACGGGTAAAAAAGAAGGTGATCTCAATTCACCGATCTCTGGAACCGTTGTAAAAGTAAAGGTAAAGGAAGGCGACCTACTAAAAAAGGATGATGTTCTGCTAGTCATTGAAGCCATGAAAATGGAATATCTAATACATGCTCCGTATTCAGGGAAAATCAAGAAGATCTATTTCAAAGAAAAAGATCAAATTGAGATAGGGCAACTCACCGCTGAGATTGAAAAAGAGGGAGATTAAAATGGAAATAATTGATACTGCAATTAATACATTAAGTAAGGAATACAAAGAAAATTATGTTCATTATGAGAAATTCGTAAAAGACCTAAAAGAGAAGATCGCTTTGACGTCTAAGGGTGGTGGTAATGAAGCCGTTAAGCTTCATAAATCCCGTAATAAAATGCTTGCCCGAGAACGAATTGATGCACTCATCGATCCAGACACGCCGTTTATGGAGTTCAACACACTTGCTGCGTATGATATGTATGATAATAAAGCACCTGCGGCAGGTATTATCACTGGTATTGGCATTATTCATGGTCGGGAGGTAATGATTGTTGCAAACGATGCAACAGTTACAGGTGGGACCTATTACCCGATTACGGTTAAGAAGCATCTGCGCGCACAAGAAATCGCCATGGAAAACAATGTCCCTTGCGTCTATCTTGTTGATTCTGGTGGGGCATTTCTACCCATGCAGGATGAAGTATTCCCTGACCGAGAGCATTTCGGGCGGATTTTTTACAATCAAGCGAAGATGTCTTCAATGAAGATCCCGCAGATTGCGGTCGTAATGGGCTCATGTACCGCTGGTGGTGCGTATGTTCCTGCGAT
>LSSI01000012.1 GCA_001595945.1 Thermoplasmatales archaeon SM1-50 | reverse complement strand
GATTTATCCGGTGAAACAATTATGGCTGAGCTGACATCATATGGAAGTAGTGGGAAAGGTTCAACTGAAGATAACACAATAGATGATGCGGTCGTCAACAATGGATTAAAATGTTATTATCTCGAGTTAAGTTTTTCAGTTGGGTTGGTTCCAGAATATGTAGTAATAGAATATGAATATACAACAATTGATGAAGGAACAATCTCAGAGCAATCACACAATATTGTGATTACTAATAATCAATGAACAAGAAATAGAAGAGAACCTGTAAACTAAAAATTATAAAACAAGGCAAAAAGATGGAAAAAAACAAGGCAGAAACCATGACAACGCTTGTCCGCTCATAGTATATAAAACTATCATTTTTAAACAAATAAAAAATAAGAAATTTTTGGATTTACTCCTATTGAAAGTTAAAATATAATACGACATAAAACTATTCAAAAAAGGAATTTGGTAAGTGATAATATCAATTAGCATTTTACTTATTCAACAGGAGAAAACTATTGAAAATAGAATATTTCTACAAAGCCATTTTCTCATATTATATAAAAATATCCTTGTTTTTTGTGCTAATTAATGACAGAAGGAAAGCAGTGACACGGAATACAGAGAATACAATTAAGAATGGGGTTTCCATAAAATCAATTTATAACTTTGTAAAATCAACATTTTTGTGCGCTAAGCACAGTCAAGAACTGATTTTTTCTTTGTTTCTGCCTAGTAACTGTGAAAACAGGAGCACTAATCCCAGTGCCAGTCCGTACACAATTGCCCTATCTAACGGTTGTGACCATGTGTTCAACAGGATTGGAATATAATTTAGAGTTCCATGTAGTGAACCAACTAGAAAGATAGACCTTGTTATATAGTACAGAAACCCTACAAGAAGGAATAGAATACTACCGGTCAATACCTCAAGAGCTGACAATGGATTAACCAACAGATGAATAAGTACGAAGGTAACAGCGACCACTGAAATCCCAATTATTGTACCGTAATTCTCCACAAATCTTGTCTGTAGATACCCTCTAAATGCGATTTCTTGCCAGAAGCTATCTAACATAACAGCTGTTATTCCCGTCAAGATTGTAATTGAGGCAATATTTGGGATCATGGGTTCTTCAACAGTTCCTTGTGTGATGCCCAACCCTAAAGAAAAGATTTCCAGAACACCACCAAGAATTATACCTACACTGAAAAAGACGAGTATCTTGGGTTTCCATGACAAACCAATTTCAGCCCATCTGAAATCTCTTCTGTCTAACTTGGTTGTAAATACGTAAATCAACCCTATTACTGCTACGAGGTCCATGATACCTATAACTATCTGTGAGTCTGTGGTATCAATTATTAGACCAGTCACTCTCAATATTATACGATTCAAGACAATTACTGCCAATACAGAGAAGACTAAGATGAACAGAGTCCAATATGGTCTGACATTTCCCGTTTTATTTCGAAGTAGTTGACCAAACATTGTGATTCTTCTTTATACTTGGCTATTGATATATTTTTAAATATCAAATAAATCTTTGTATGAGGAGTTAAACTTTAACCACCGTCTCCTGTATTAAAGAAAATGAGCGGACAAGCAGTGACACGGATTACAAAACTCATTACCTTCGATTTACAATTTTTACTATATTGTTTATTGCTAAGTCGTATGTTATTGGTGAAATGTTATTCCAATCAGTATCATTCCAGCGAGATTCATATATTATTGCCTTATCATATTCTTTCAAGTCTTCAACTTGAGATTTTACCCATTTTGGGTCAAACAGGTAATAGTTGTGTCCATCGTTGGCGAGAACATAGATAGGAAACTTTGTTTTTTTAAGTTCACGTGTTTGATCTTCCGTAAAGGTGAATTCTTTTTTGTTTCCTTCTTCTGTTTCAATAAACCCTTTCTTTCCACCAGCAGTTATCATTTTCAATTCGAGGATAATTGGATTACTTCCTTCAACCATTAAGTCGAAAGTCCCTTTTTTAAAATTTATAACATTAATTCCTTTTGCATGAAGGTCACGAATTACTATAGTTTTTAGATCGTCTTCATTCATATTACCTTTACCTCCACTCTGATTGTCTTGTAACTATTCTTTCCTTAAAAACATATCCTCAAAACTAGGGTTGGTGGGGAAGTAGTGACACGGTTTCTAAGACATGTTTTTGTATAAAAAAAGAAATTTAAACCCTAAAAGTAATTTTTGTTAGAGTTTGAATGAGGGAGAGTTATCAAACATTTTTCTATATAATTGTGTAAACAATGTGATATACTCTTGAGCCTGTTCAGTGGTTATATATGTTTTTTTATCATCTTGTATTTGAAGTAGAAGATAATTTTTTTCAGTTAAGAAATGTACATGTTCTTGCCCAATTTTTGAATTGAGATCACAACGATTAATAATACTAGTGAATGTTTTCGGTTTCCAACAAAAGACAAGGATTTCCCAATAGATCTCATAGTTGGTGCGTCGTCCTTTCATCTTAATTGCCTTCCAGTTGTTTTTTAAGGGCATCTTGAATGGTTGGTTCCATCTGGAGTCTGGTCTCCCAGACTCCAGCATAGCTTTTAAAATATTTTGCGATAAGAAAACTTCCTATCCCTACACAAGCTGCAATGATTCCTCCAGCAAGTTGACTTAGACCTTCAATGACGATCCCAGATACAAGTAGTGTATATCCTGCATAAATGAGACTTAGACACCCCACAATAATGAATATAACACCACTGATACGTCCAAGACTAGTCATGGTGCCAATAAGGGGTTGGTTTTTCCGATAATGAGCCAACATTTCTACGAATACATTAGTGACCTGATCTTGATTAGGATGTTGAGGTAACTGTTCGTAGGTCGAGTTGATCTGGTCGATACCATAAAGAATTTCAGCGGTTTTAGTCAACCAATATACTCCAGCTATTACTGCAGTAAAACCAGCTCCAATCAAGAATAACGGCGTCAGCAGAATTTCTCCTGAGTTTATAACAACTAAGAGTTGGGTGATGCCAAAACCTATACCCAAGGCCATGATTAGTGCTGCGACCACAATATTTATCAGTGTTAAGCCAAAAAAGCTGCGTATTTCGTTTTTACATTTTATTTTTATTTCATCCATTTAATTCACCAATCATGATTATGTCTTGTATTGGTTATTAGCTTCCATGAAACTAAGTTACGTATCAATAATTTCAATAACATAGCATAATATCTTTTTAACTTTGATCGTTTTACTAATTATTTCTATTAGCCGATTGGAATATTGTATTTATTAGAAGAAAATAAAATGGTAGAAATGAGATTTGAACTTGAAGTCCAACTCACTTCCCCTGCACTTGAAAATAAATCTTATTGAATCAGGGGAAGCAGTGACACGGTTCTAACGAAAGTTTTTTCTTACTATGATCAACTGAGGAAGATTCCTATGATTACGAATTGTTTTTCATAATTCAACCAACTATTTTATTGCTTGGTTAATACATAACCACTTCCTGAAGTAGATGTTGTTGGGATAATTTTTAAAGTGTTATAATTGTTAAAAAATATATAAATATAAGTGTAGACATAAGGAACACCAGCACTCCATACATTGAGAACCAATTTTCCATCTTTTAAATCCCATGTTCCAGGATAATCCTAAATATACATGTTTCGTCTGAAGATAAAACCATAGTAAGACAAGAGGTAGTATTTTTCCAAGTTCCAAAGAATTTTTCTTTTTCTGTTTTTGGTTCAATTACTTTTTGTTCATCACAACCACTAAATATTCCTAATATAACAAGAAAGGAAACGATTCCAATAATTACCAATTGCTTCTTCATTTTCCTTTCCTCGCCTAATGTTTTGTAACTATTCCTATCTTAAAAACATATCCATACAGGGAAAGCAATGATATGATTCATATTGAGCTATTTTTAGTGTGAACACAAAATAAAAAAAGGGAAAGAATGGATCAGTTAGGAGAGCAACAGCCGGAGTATTTCGATGAGGTGTGTAAGGTAAGGGAAATGTTGTTCAAGCAATCTGAAGAACCGGCTGGATACCGGCATTGTGATATCAAGAGGTTCTGACCATTCGGTCTCTGCGTCATAACTGTCTTTTGCTTTCACACGGATTTGATAACTTCCTTCCTCAGACCAAGCATGCTGCGCCGTCATTGTTTCCCCAGAGTTAAAAGGTCCAAGCCATTCACTAAAGTTACCATTGCCCCAATCCCATAGGTAATAAACATTGTCTCCTTCTTGATCTATTGTTGTGGTATAATACAGGTAGGTAAGCCCCGGTTTCCCGGAGCTGGGACCTTGAGGTTTTTCTGGCGTTTCTGGTGCTCTGTTAAGATAAAAAACTTCTTGGTAATATAAATGATTATGTGCAGTCACAGTTAATGTGACTTCTTCTAACGTAGCTTGATTTGTGCTTAGTGTGATACTACCCGTATCTGTTGTTACCCCCCTTTCATATAAACCGTTTTGTTGATAAATGCATACAAATGCTCCTTCTACAGGCCCGCTCTCGTCATTCACAGTTATTTCGATACATTCTGATTGGATGCTATAGGTTACATTAAGCGTAGTTGGCATCCATGTCCAGACATCCATCGTCGGATCTCCATGGACATGGAACATTTCAAAAGTAGTTCTTGAGTTTGTTTCAGATGGTGTCCAGGGGTATGGTGAGCATCCACCTGGGACGATATACTTGTCATACATCCAGAATTTACCATAGTTCATAATCTGTGCAATTTTGTACACGGGGCTAGCTATAGGGTTACTTGATCCATTATTTGGATAATTCGGGTCGAAATCCGGCCACATTGCATCAAATAGCCCACAACAAAACTCATCGTTATATCCACTATAGCTCACCCGGGATGACGCGATTGTTGCAACAAATCCCTTGTTTTCTACACGTAGCCCGACTTCACCAATGGATTCATAATTCCCGCTATTTGAATCTGTCTCACCATCGAACCATCCACTATCGCAATGCAACGCAAACATCACTGGATACATTCTACCGTTTGTCAATGATTGGATATGGGTTGTATCAAACTGAGGTGAGGACCAACCAGTATATGAATATCCATCATTCTGAGCGGCACCATGATCTCGATGATTCGCTATGATGACACCGTTGTTTACCGCATCAATAACACCCTGGGTTGACCCAGGTGGGGTTGTACCTACATATTGTCGATTACAGGTGTATCCAGCGGGGTTAAGATAATCGTAAATCCGTTCTGATGTATAGACAAAGTACCGCCCTGATTCCTGCTTTGCTGCAAGAAGAACATCATCAAACCAATTAACTTCCATATATGGTGTTTTGCTGTAATCAAGGATTTTATTCACAGCAATTATCAGTTGATCTTCATTGTCAACTGAAATCCTTCCTTCATGAATTTCAGGAAGATAATCAGTCCCCTCAATTGCGACGTACCAATGATCTGTCCCTGTAAATGTACCATGATAGGGATGTATGTTTAGATAATTCACTGGAACATGATCTGCATCTCCAACTAATAACAGAAACGATGGTGGTAGTTCCCAATTATTGTACGCATCAATCATATACGTGCGTAGATCAGTTGCTGTTGAGCCGATTTCTGACAAGTTCACAATCTTTGTCTCAATTCCAGTTTGATGTCTCCATTCGGCCAATGGAAGAATCTCTTCGTAAAAAGAATCATACACCACTATCAGAAGATCAGCTCGATCGCTATTTCTTGAGGAAGTTTGTGGGTTATGTGGTGCTGCTTTTTCGATCATATTTGAATTTATGATAAATGAATCGAAAATTGGTTGGAAATATATTGATCTATAACGAGCACTAATAAATTCATTGTCTCCACCAACAAAGTCTATTGCAATGTTTACATTATTGTAAAATAATAATGTTTGAGAATAAGGATTATACACAAATGGATATACAGAAACTCGTACGATTCTACATCCACGCATAATCATAATTGGACTGACATCAACTACAGATGCTGGATAGTATTCGTTTGTATCATAAAAACTCTGATTAATTGTAAAAGGAGGATCAATAAATCCATCTGTATCCGGTTTTGGTGGTTGAGATGGTACAATGTAATAACCATGAAAAATCTTATAATCCGACAAAACATAATTTAGGTTTATTTCTGCATTTTGAGGTACCGCAACATAAAAACTAATAACTGGAATCTCTGCTTTGCCATACTCTGATGTATATCCGCAGTTTTCTATTTGCAGACGATCAAAAATATTTCCTTCCATTTCAATAATATCAAATGTGTAGATATTTGTTGATAGTTGTACATTTATTCCCGAGCAATCGGATTTGGTAATGGATAGTTCGTAATCTTTTATTGACCTATCGTTTTCTATTCCGCTTACTAAAGCTAATGAACTTACGAACAACACAACAGTTAATAGCGCTGTCTCAAATTTCAAAATCTTACTCCTATAATGTTTCATATCTTAACCCCTTAATTATTATTAACACGCATCCCCTATTAATACTTATTCTTGGTAGGGATATAAGTATTAGACGACAGGTCGACGAACACTTAAGAAAATAGAAAAAACCATTAGCATTTCAAACTATTTTCTTGATAAAATATAGAATAATCTATAATTTACCTTATAACATTATCTGTCTACCATTATGATAAATATATACGATATGTATTTATTAATGTAAAACCATAGATGAAACACGATAAAACATGGACATTAGTTTACAAAAAAGGAATTTGGAAAAATATATTAAAGATAATCGTTAGTGATTCGTAGACATCAATTTACAGGCTATTTTTCAGGTTTAATATTTTTTAATATTTTATCATCAAAATGATAATATTTTAACAATAGAAAGTTTTTTTAACTTTCAATCGTTGTATATGATAGATGAAAGGGAGAAAAAATTCTATAATAAATATGTACCATTGTAAAAACTGCGACTTTAATTTTCTCGTCCCACTGAAATTGTCTGGAAAAAGCAATAACATACGGTTTGTTTGCCCTGAATGTAAGAGCCATAATTGGGGACATATCTGGTAAAATAATGAACAAAAATTAATATATAATCGCTGATTCTACCTTTTTAGACAATATGCAAAAAATAAAAAATTCCCAACTTATCACGAAAGTTATCGATGCACTTTTTTTGGTAATTGGACGACGCACTCTTGATAGTTTTGCAGTCAAAATCCTTAAAACCACCTTAGAAAAATTAGAGACAAAATTTGATTTTCTTGGTTATCTCACGATTCATGATGATTTTTTTTCTGAGGACGGAATTAAAGCCACTATTAATGAATCATTCGACAGCATCGAACCATCCTTAGTTGGCCATGCAATCGATGCACTTATTCGGATCGTCTATTTAGAGTTAACAGAAACCATTGGTGATGACGTTGGCTTTTATTTCATAACAGAAGTTAAAGAACATCTGGGGGACTTGATTGTAGATGAGCTACACCATTATGGAATAAACCTTGAACAAATCCAAGAAGAACAGCATACGCGTCTTCAGACCAAAGGAATCAAACCATCTCCTTCCTCATTCTTAAACAAAACAGGACAGAATGAATTACAATATACATGGGATACAGTGTCGAGATGGAAATATGATGATAATGTTTGTTTTTTATATGACGATGATGGAAGATTACTTGATACATTACAACTTGATTTCATCATCGAAGAGTATGTAGAACGAATTACTGAATCACGAAAACAACACCTTATCTCCATACCAAAAACAACAATCCTTAAGGTCACTGAAAAAGAAAGTCAACTATTGGAAATGATGAACCAAAGAGATATCGATAACGATGACGCAGTGACTCTCCTACACTTGTCCCAACAGAAGTTTGATACGATGATTCAAAAACTTTTAAAACTTGAGATGCTGCAGTATATATCAGAAAATGAAGTGAAATTAACTGAGAAAGGTCTTCAGTATTTATCGGAAAATAAGAAAAAATAAGGTATTATTTCGTTACTTTCTCCCAATCTTTTAAGAAACGTTTTATCCCTACATCTGTCAGCGGGTGTTTCAACATTTTTCGGAGAACATCTGGTGGGACAGTGGCGATATCTGCACCAAGACGCGCTGCTTCGATAACATGAATCGGATGTCGGATGCTTGCAACGATGACTTCAGTGTTGATATCATAATTACAGAAAATATCCATAATCTCCTCAATAACTCGCATACCTTCTTGTCCATTGTCATCAAGTCGTCCGATGAACGGGCTCACAAAAGTCGCACCAGCTTTTGCTGCAAGCAAAGCCTGGTTTGCTGAAAAAATCAATGTGACGTTTGTTTTAATTTCTTCTTTAGAAAGCTTTTTGACGGCTTTTAAACCTTCAGATGTCATCGGTATTTTAATAGCGACATTTTTATGATAGTTTTTCGGTATCTTTGTTAGTATTTGCTTTGCTTCTGTGACCATTTCTTCTGCTTTTTCACTTACGACTTCAAGACTGATTGGTCCATCAACAAGGACAAAAATCTCATTAATGACGTCTTGTAAGGATCGACCACTTTTCGCAAGCAACGTTGGATTGGTCGTAACTCCATCAAGGATTCCCCAAGATGCGATTTCCTTTATTTCGTTTAAATCTGCGGTATCAATAAATAGCTTCATAGTGCCTCACAAATCCCCTATAAACAGTAATTATTGATAATGTTTTGGTTTCAACATTTGCAGATTTTAAGCGAAACCATATAAATAAATAGATATTTTTTCAAGTATATTTAAAAGAATCAAAACATATATATATCTAAATATACATTACGTAATCTTGCAGGAGGGGATCCATGCCTCTAACAAGGAAAGCACGCGTAGTGGGAAGCAGTCTTGTTATCACCATACCAAGTCAGCTTGCCAAGGCACATGACATCAATGATGGCGATGAATTAGAGATAATTCCAACACAAATTGGTGAGTTTAAAATCCGTAAAATGAAGAAAAAATGATATACTACTCTTTTTAATTGGTCAAAGCATAAATAAATGAGAATAAATCATTCTGTCATCAAGTAACAATCTTCATTAATAGAGATAAAAATTCGGAAAAAAAAGCTATCGTATATCGCTTATCTCACCATAAACTAGGCAGATAAACGTAGTGATATCGCAAGGACAGTTACCAGAATTAAAACATTCGATGAAGAAGTCCTTGAACTATCAGAGACTGCAGGAGTGATAGGTTTACAATAGAAGATGAACATAACCAAACTTTTGGAAAAACCCTTGTGAAGAACAATCGTCTGAGCAACAAACGAGTTTTGCTCCATACCAGTTTTTGTTATAAGGCGTTTTTTAAAATCATCAGGACATCTTTTTTTCCTAGCTTTTTAAATTTCCCAATTTCCTTATGCATGACTATTTTTTCAGCTAAATCATTAAGTTTTTTTTCTGTAACTCCTACCTCTCTTAAGGTTGTTGGTATCCCAAGATTCTTGAAAAACCTCTGTGTTTTTTCAATTCCTTTTTTTGCGACAGTATAATCATTCCCTTCTTGTATATTCCAGACATTCTTTCCATATTCAACAAACTTATAGTTTGTTTCTTCGTTTAAGACGTAATTCATCCAGTGTGGCGTGAGTATCGCTAAGCCGACTCCATGGATAACGTCATAAGCAGCGCTGACCGCATGTTCGATACCATGAGTTGCCCAATCAGTTATCTTACCATACCCTAACAATCCGTTAAGCGCCAGACTGCTTGTCCACATCAACTGTGCTTGTGCTTCGTAATTTGTTGGTTCTTTTAGTGCTATAGGACCATATTTTATGCAGGTGAGAAGTAAGCTTTCTGCTATTCTGTTCTGCACAAACGCTTCTCTAGTTGGACTGAAATATTGCTCCAGGACATGACTGAAAATATCAACGATTCCTGCTGCGATTTGATGCGTTGATACTGTAAATGTGTAGGTTGGATCAAGGATAGAGAACCGTGGCCGAAGAAGGTCATTATGAATGGCAAGTTTTTGCTCTGTTTCCATATTTGATATCACCGCGTTACCGTTCATTTCAGAACCAGATCCTGTTACTGTGAGAATCGTTCCGATTGGTAGTGCATTTTTTATCGCGGAATCTCCAAGATGAAACAAGTCCCAGGGATCACTTTCATAGTAGAAGCCCGCAGCAATGGTTTTCGCACAATCAATCACACTACCACCACCAACTGCAACAATACAATCGATATGATACTCTCTACAAATTTTTATGCCCTGGCGAACAGAATTAATCCGTGGGTTTGGTTGCACACCCGAAAGCTCATAATAGACCAGAGAATTTCGTGCGAGAAGAGTGGTGATCAAGTCATAAAGCCCTATTTTTTTTATACTCCTTTTACCATATACAACGAGAATTCTTTTTCCATAAGGTTTGAGTTCTTCAGGAAGCATCTGTATTTTATTTCTACCAAAAAGAACTTTTGTTGACACCATATAATTAAAATCAAACATATATCTGCCTCTCTTTTTTATGCTCTATAAATTCATGAAACTTATTTACATTTTAACTTGAAATAAATTAATTAAACTATAGTTCCAATTATTGTACTGTGGTTGATATGGCTTATGCAAGAGTTGAAAGAAACCAAGCTATAGAAAAGTTTCTACTAAATTACCAGTCAAAAACCACTGCGAAGGCATACCGATAAGCACTCAGACAATTCTTCCTAATCATTAAAAAAACCAAAATTGGTACCGTGTCACTGCTTGATCAATCCCAGTATATAAAACTATTGTTTTCACGAGCATTATATAATAAGGTTTACTGGAAAAACAAGTTTTTTTATGTTGTTTTTGTCTTTTTTCTATTATATTTTAAAGTATGCCGCAGTAAGGTTTACTGAGTCAGAGTGAAACGCTCTCACCTCTTAAAAATAGTTAAATCGTGCTGTTATATAATGTAAATTTCTTCGGGTTAATAACAGTATTGTATAGAAACCGAAATGAAGATAACGAAAATATCCTTTCTTCTTATCATGCGATCTCTTATTGCTGAATACCTACGTCTCATGCGGTTCCCAGGTGCAGCAACGACAGCGATGCCTCTGTTATTTGGCGCTCTAAGCGTTAACGTTACTTCTTTTTCAATACTTGCTCCTCTCTTTATTATCGGTGTTCTCTCAGGAATATATGGTTTTGTTTTCAATGACTACATTGATGCAGAGATTGATGCACTCAGTCCAGATCTTTCAAAAAGAAGACTGGCCACAGGAACGATCTCTAAAAACGCTGCAAAAAGTATTATCATCGGATGTTTTTGTGCTGTTTATATCCTTGTATTTGTTTTTTTCTATCGTAACCATATTTTGTTCTTTTCAGGTCTTGCATGTCTCATTGGGGCAGATATCTTGGGGGCAATACATAATATATTTGGAAAACATTTAATTGGAACTGATTTTCTTCTCGCGCTGGCCCATTCACTTTTTCTTTTATTTGGTGCATTTATTGTCATTAAAGAAGGGAAACCAGGTGTACTCACCTGGATATTTTTCGTTCTCATTTTCTGTCAGCTCGTTTACGATAATGCTATTTTGGGTGGAATAAAAGATGCGGGACACGACATTTTATATAAAGTGAAAAATATTGCACTCGCTAGTGGTGTCCGTGTTCATTCCGATAAAACAATAATTATTCCATTTTGTTTTCAATTCTTCAGCTTTGGAGTAAGATTTCTTTCAGTTGTTATTATTTTCGTACCATTTATGCTGAATATTCTCTCCTATACTATCTGGTTGTTACTGGTTCTTTTTATTTTAGGGATTCTTCTGGTTTTCACTAATATACATTTAGTGACCTTAAAGACATTTAATAGACCATATGTGAGAAGACTTATTCTTCTACAGGAAATCCTCTGGTATCCAGCTATCTCTTTGCTGTTTATCCCCCTTGTCGGCGTCTTCCCAACGTTGCTGTTGATCATGCTTCCAGGTGGATGGTATATTTTCTTTTCTATAGCGATTGGTGGAAAGATATTTGAGCCGATATTGATATAAAAAAATAAGTGGTGGTTTATTGGTTTTAACATGATTTTGTATAAAAAAACGTTCAACAAGAAAGATAAAAGTTTAAAGATAAGTCGAAGTCACAATTTTTTCTGTGTTTTCATCTGTAAAAATCGTTGGTAATTTCTCATGAGTTGCGTTGCTAATGTCATATCAGTAAGATACGTCTCTGGAAGCCGACATGTCTTTTTCCAGCCAAGGTGTTCAAGATGATTTTTAAACCCAATAGGATCTGAGTAAATCGGGCATTCTCCTTCCCATTTGTACGATATCCATTCGTGGTTGAGGTTTTCTACAGAGCGGGGTATGTGTCCATTTTTGATGTTGTATTTGGAGTAATGGAAACAGAAACAATTCTTTATATTTCCGTCCACGTCAAAAAAGAGCAACCCACGGCATTTCTTCTGCATGGTTTCTTGCATATAGATTATCCCTGATTTGATGATATCTTGTTTTCTTTTTTCAAGGTAATAATAGGTTGATCCCGAGAGTATCAATTCTCTGAGTGGATATGGTCCGACTGGGAGGTATTCGAGGTACCGTGCGATGAACGCGCCTTTTTTTGTTTTTTCAGTGATGAACTTGTTGCAAAGTACGTTATGTGCGTTTTGTTCGGTAACCAAGCTGATATACCCCCAAGGAACGTTGTATCTTTGAAGGGCATCTATCGCATGTAACACTTCTCTGTAGCTTCCTTTTCCTCTGAGGAAATCATGTGATGCATGAGTTGCTCCATCTATCCCGAGGAGTGGGATGAGGTTTCCATATGCTGAGATTTTATGTGCGTACTGTCTGGTCATAGTACTGCCATTAGTAAAGAAAAAAAACAAAATGTCTGGGTTTTTTTCAGCAATGGTAAACAAACGAGGATCCAGAGTTGGTTCTCCTCCAGTTAAGAAGATATGTTTTATATGTGTTCGCGCGTAGTGGATTATACGGCTAAGTATTTCGTCAGTCATATCTTTTCTACGACCTGTATGTTTTGAGTAACAATGTAGGCAATTCTTTTGACATCGTTTCGTAATCTCGATGACGATGGAACTGTCTCGGCCATCAGTTTTAATTTTTTCCCGATAGAGCCGGAAATAGGAGCGGAGATAGCTTTCTCGTAACTGCTGGTTATTAGAAATCTGTACGATTTTTAGGATTTT
Source organism: Thermoplasmatales archaeon SM1-50 (assembly GCA_001595945.1). Taxonomy (GTDB): domain Archaea; phylum Thermoplasmatota; class E2; order DHVEG-1; family DHVEG-1; genus SM1-50. The sequence continues at coordinate 21,269 of LSSI01000012.1, read as the reverse complement.
GTTGAATAAATCCTGTTGGTTTTTTTTTCTGATGCTGAGTCGTTGCAATTCGCTGGTAATTTTTTCTTTGTTTAATGTAAGGTCTTGAATATTTTTCTTATGGATGATTGAAAATAGTCTTTCGAGATTTTTCATAGGGTTTTTACCATATTATCAGGTAGCATTATTTTTTTAATGGATGAAGATATATTTAATTTTCTTGTTTTTCATTTCATAGAATATTAGGAAGGTTTATATGTTCTCGTAATTCTTATCGGTTTATGCCAACCTCCTCTAAATTTTTATCTGTATGTAAACAATGTAAAGCTTTTTGCTGTAGCGCAGTTCTGCCGATCCTTACAGAGGAAGAAAAAAACCGTATTCTGTCTGAGGGAGTTCCTGGTCATTTTATTAAAATTGACCATGGTTTATATCGAATAAAAGAAGGAAGTACTGGGGTCTGCCCATATCTTACAAAAGAAAAATCATGTTCCATTCAGAATTTAAAACCAAAATTGTGTAAAATCTGGCCAATTATTCCTCGTTATAAAAACAACATCAGGGAGACCCTTTTAATTCACTGTCCATTATATCCATTTCTTTCTGATGATGAAATTATGCAAGCTAAAAAAGAAGCTGAGGCACTCCCTTTGGATATTCTTCGTCATCTTTGGGATATTTCTTTGGAAAGTAAGAATAAATACAAACGATTTACGTACATAGAAATCTAAACTGATTTATGAGGTGATATTTCGGAGTTTTTTATCAGCTGTTCGACCTAATTCTCTTGTGATGTCTAAAATATTTTTTATGTCTTGTTTTGTTGTTCGATAGTTCATGATGCATGCTCGAATTACGAATTGTTCTCCAAGGATGGTGCTAGAAAGAAGCGCGCGTTTATCGTAATGCATTCTTTCAATGATTACTTGATTCAATTTATTGATGTATTCGTTGATTTTTTCTTTTTCAGATTCATTTTTCTTCTTGTAATCCTGAAGGAGATCTGCTGGGAAATATTGGAAACAGATAGTACTAAGTCCTATCGGTGCTGCTTGTTGAAAATCGTTTGATTCATAGATGAGGGCACTGAGGTAATGTGCAAGATGGATATTCTGTTCTATCATGTGCTGGTATCGTTGTATTCCATATTGTTTCAGAGACATCCATATCTTAAGCGCGCGGAACTGTCGGGAGAGTTGAATGCCGTAATCTGAGAAGTTTACCTCTTCGTCTTTTTCAGAATCGTTTTTCTTAAGATGAATGTAAGGTGCATCCATGGTAAAAGTTTTTTTCAGCAAGGTTTTGTTTTTTACTAATACACATCCCGCTTCATAGGATATGAATAACCATTTATGGGGATCAAGGACGATGGAATCCGCCCGTTCAATACCTTTGAGATATGGTTTGAATGTCTTTGAGAGCGCAGCAAAACCGCCATAAGCTGCATCGACATGGAACCAAAGATTATATTCCTGGCAGATGTCAGCAATTGCATCCAAGGGGTCAATTGCTCCAGTATTTACCGTTCCTGCAGTCGCGACGACGCAAAACGGATGTTTTCCCAAGGCTAAGTCTTCTTTTATTTTTGTTTGAAGGTCGTGAATATCAAGACAGTGGTGTTTATCGGTACGCAACCATCTGATGTTTTGAGTCCCGATGCCAAGGATCATTACTGCTTTTAATATACAAAAGTGGACTTCTTCGGAAACATAGATAATCATGTTGTTTCGTTTTTGATTCATTCCTTGTGAAGAGATATCAACATCAGCTTCGTTGTTTCGAGCAACGGTAAGTGCAGTGAGGTTTGCAAGGGAACCTCCGCTTACGAGAATCCCCGCTGCTTCTGGATCATAATCAATTATTTGTTTGATCCAATTAATAACAAGAAGTTCAACTGTTGTTGCAGCGGTGCATCCAGAAACAGAGACGTTTTGGTTTAATAAACTGGCGATAGCATCGGCAAACGCGCTAATGGGTGTCCCCGAGGTAAGCATCCATCCGAGCAATCTCGGATGGCCGATTTGTAATGAATTCGCGTTTATTTTTTGATGGCAATCTTCAAGAATCTCATGGGGATCTTTTGCATCGTAGGGGAGTGGTTCAGAAATGAGCTGTATCATTTCTTGATATGTTTTAGAAGGAAAGATAGGTCGATGTCGGATATTGTTCAAATAATCAACCATGATATCAACTGTGTGATACCCAAGTGAACGGATCTCTTTCATATCCATTTCAAATGTTTCGTCTAAAATAAGCCGATCTATACTTGAAACATCAGTTTGTTCCATAATTTCTCTCCTTGTTTTCATGAAATAGGATTAGATGTTTTATATCTTTGTTACCATTTCTATATATTATGCTTACCAAAATATTGAATTTCAACTAATTAGACTCTGAAAAGAAAATTAATAATTTTTTACTGATATTTCATTAACTGGTTAAGTATAAATGTAACAATCTTGTTCCTTCTTTTTTGTTTTTATTTTTGTCTTTAACTTTCGCACCAAAAACTATCCTTGAAATCCTGTCACTGCTTCCCCACTATCATTTGTTACTGATATTTTTATTGGTTCCAAACATTTAAATCCGACTACAGGATAACAACTATCACCTATCTTTGGGGACAGATGAGGATTAAGAAATATGAAAAAGTGTGTTTCAATTGTTGTAGTTGGAATGGTAATTTTATGTGGAATAACGGCTGGTGCATTGCCTTTAAATTTTGTAGACACTTTAGGTGAAAAAACGCCACAGACATCATGTCAACTCCCTACAAATACAACGAACCTGACCATTATCATAAAAGGTGGTATCGGGGTGACTGTCATCTTTACTAATACTGGGGAGTTTGATGCAATAGACGTCACAACAGAGATTGATATTACCAATGCACCATTTCACTTCTACAGTGTCGGTAGTGGTGCTATTTATTACGGTTCATTATCTCCCGGAAAATCATATAGGCAAAGACTATTTGATATAGGAATAGGAAAAATTACTGTTAATGTGACTGCTTCCGCAGATAATGTGGCACAGGTGACGAAAACAGCCGAAGGAACTATCCTGTTGTTCTTTATCATCTTAAAATAATTAAACATCTCTTTTTTCTTTTTAGTATTTTGTCTTAGAAAATCGTCTCAATGCTTAACCATTCATAATATATAAAAGAGAGAATTTAAATACAACAGAGTATAAAACTAATGAAATTTAAACATTAGCAAATAGCTAATATAATTTACAACAACCTTACCTAATCTTAACTGATGATTTTTTTGTTGAGAAAAGAAGCTTAATCGTAAAAAAAGCCAGGGTAGTCCCAAGAAAGATTCCAATGATCGCAGAAAGTTTCTCAACATCTGTCATGTCCGTAGAGCTCTGAATTACATAACCGCAGAGAAGGATTGTTCCTGTCCCGATGATATATTTAATATGGGCGTCTATTTTTTCTTTTTTCGATGACGCAGATTTCTGTGTCTTTTTAAAAATCTTCATGAATTGTTGACAATCGTCACAGAACCATTCGTTATTCCCAGGATATAGTCGAAGAGGTGAGAAACACTCTGGGCAATGTGGATGAGCATATAATGAGAGTTTTGTTTTTGTCTTTCCAATTACTTTTAGCAGGGGCGGAGCCATGCTTCGTTTGAGGAGAGCTGGTGTAACAAAGGTACTGATGATGATAAGCAGGAGTGTTGCAGTACGTATCTGGTTTGCAAGTATTCCTGTATCCGCACCAAAAATACCTCGATCAATACCAGTTGTTACAATAATTAGTGCGACACCCATAATAGGCATCATACCAACACCGATACTGATCGATTCCCTTTTGCTTAAACCAGAAACCCGTGCTCCAACTGCGCCACCTAGGAAATTTGCACTGATACCAAAGATCGCAAAGATGGAGATAAAAATCAATAACGCCCCGAGATTATTCGAATTGATAAGATAGAAAAAATCAAATCCCGCGCCAACACTTACAAAGAAAAGAGGGATAAAGAATGCATAGCCTATGGTTTTAATATAATCTGCCAGCATACTTGCCTGGGGTGTTTTCCGGATAAATAAACCTGCGATGAAGGCACCGACAAGAGCAGTAAGCCCCATGTTTTCCGCAAACGCAGAAAATAGAAAGCAAATTACTAGACCTGTGGTAAGAATGATAATAGGTGCTTTTCTGGTGGAGTTCTTATGAGCGGTATATCGAACAAGGATAAACCCAATGCTTACCGTTAGTAGGAAAAATAATAAGATTTGGAAAAGAAGTGTGAATGAATTCCCCGTTCCAAACACTAGAGCAAATATGATAATCGCAAGTATATCGTTTAAAACAATCGCGGTATGAAGTGTCAACCCAACCCGTGTTGATAACATATCCATATCAGCGAGAATCCGTATGGCAATGGTCGCTGATGTTGCACTTAGGATTGCTCCCACTGCCAGGGACTGGATAAGGTTCATACCAAACAGTGTTCCAAAAAGATAACCAGCAAAAAAGGGGATTATAATACTAAAGATACCGACGAAGAATCCTGATTTTCTTGTTTTTTTAAGATCACCTGTGTTTGTCTCAAGACCAACAATAAAAAGAAGGAATATTACTCCAATAAAGGCGACTTCTTTGAACTCAGGGCTCGTCAAATCTAAAGAGAAATGAAATACAGCAGAACCAAAGAGGTTAAGTGACATACCTGATAAGGCGCCTACAAGCGAGGGACCAAGTATAACTCCAGCAAGGATCTCTCCAATTACTCCAGATTGATTTATTTTTTCAAAAAGAAGATTGAAAATTTTTGCAAAAATAATCGCAAGTGTAATTTCAAGTAGCATCCAATGCATCCCTTATTTGCAATCCGTGAGAAATGAGAATCAACTCATGGTATATAAAATCATGGAAAAATGATTTCTCAGATATTTTATATAACCATCTCAGGATACAGGTTTTTGGGATAATGAGCGAGAATCATACCTTGATTTCCGAAATTTATAATCTAACGGTACAGGACCTTATGCAACCACTTGATTCAACGGAATCTTCTGTGGAAAAATCTGATGATATCGAACAGGTGTTTTTTCTTCTTTCAAAAAAAAATCATGTTTGGGTTATCAGCGATAAAGCAACATCTGAGCTTGCTGGTGTTATTACTCATTCTGACACTATTTCTCTTTTTGCACCAGTGATGACATCTCTGGAATCGTTCGATAAACCGTCTCTTCACTCATTCCAATATGGTCTTTCGATGAAAGCAGGAGAGATTATGTCTTCACAGCCAGTCACCGTAGAAGCAAAAGACACGATAGCTGATGTGATATCAAAAATGAAACAACAAAAGATTAAGCAGCTGCCAGTTGTTGATGAAAACAAAAAACTCATCGGGGAGATTACATTACATCGCCTCCTCCAAGAATATCTCAAAAGATCCAAAAAAATTCGGTAGAAGAACAAATGATTACCAATACGATTAGATTGGGGGGGACTATATAGAAAGTTTTATATCAGAAGATACAATAATAAGAAATAGGGGTCCTATGAAGAAAAACCTGTCAAACGTCATTTTTGTTGGATTGGTGTGCATGTTGCTTCTTACCACCGTTCAACCAATTTATGCATATTCGAATGAACTACCAAACGAGGTTCTCGGTAAACAGAACAACCAAGAAACCGAAGAACTACCTATGTTTGGTCCAAGTTGGTATACAAAGCCAACTAACTATGCACAGCTTGTCAACTGGTATAAAGCATTAGAAACAAGCTATCCAGATTATATTGAGGTGATTAAAGCCAACGAGTTATACAACACAGGTACAGTAACAGGGGGGTATGACCTTTATTATGTACGAATCACAAATGAGTCATTAGGGTTACATAAACCAGAGGTTCTTTTCCTTGGTGGTCCTCATGGTGATGAAACCGTTGGGACGATCGGCATGTTTTGGTTTACTGATTGGCTTATGCGTATGGCGTTTACCGATGAACCATGTCAAGAATATTCCAAAGACTGGCTACGATGGCTAATCGATCATAGGGAGATCTACCTTGAGGTTTCACATAACCCCTATGGATTTGATCATGGACCCCAGCGGTATGATGGAAACAACTGGGATCTTAACAGAGAATCTGATTATGATGGCCCTGGATCTCCAACAGGGGGTATTTGGGCAAGCGTTAATGGGAAAACCCTTGTTAAATTTCTTAATAACCACACAATTCGAACAGGATGCGATTTTCATGGTGGCGTCAGAATGTTGCTTTATCCCTGGTCCTCAAATCATGATAGCATCTATGGAACTAGCCCTATCACAGGAACATCCTATAGCCATGCACCCCCAGATTTCTACTTTTTCGATACATCCTCCTTACGACTTGGTGATTATATCGGAGACTACGGGGGAAATCTTAATCAAAATAGCATAGGGACTATCCCTGATACGGTTGGATATGAGGCCCCAGGAGGAATATGCCCCTGGGCATACGGGGCTGATACTGTCAAAAACCCTGTGGAAGACCCCTATGTCGATTACGGACCATACCCAGGCGCAGGCGTACTCTGGCTTTCCCCTGAAATGTCTGTAACAAAAAACCCTTCTGAATCAACGTTTGGAAATGACACTGTGCATCGCTATGGGGCAGAAATACGTCGTATTATCTTACATCACACTGATATTGCACAACCGTATCTCCGCTGGCAGCCGGGGACCGTTGAACATCATACTGTAGTATACACAAATACACCAGTTAACTTCACCTGGCAGGTGAATGGAAGCATGGTTGTTGACCATACCTACATACAATATGGAAACAACCCTGATCCTACCCAGACATGGACGTACACGACCCCAGATTATGATGAACATAGTGGTGATTATCTTGGTGGAACTGGCTGGGATAATGCATTAAATGGACAGACAACAGGAGTGACCTATCAAGAAAGTATAGTCCTTACCACACCAGGTGAATATTATTTTGTTGCAATAGCACAAGTTGATCAGGTCTACCAAAATGTACTTCGACCAGATATCTATGGTAATAATCCATATTTAAGATTACTAAAAGAACGTACAAATGATTCCTACTATGAAATATTACATGGGACGGATGGGACCGAGGAAATCTTTGGGCAGACTTGGTGGTACAGTCCCATCATCCATGTTGCAGTGATCCCAGAAAATGAGGCACCCAATAAACCAGAGAAACCCAGCGGGCCTACCTCTGGAAAACCTGGTTCACTGTACCTTTATCGAACCAGCACCACTGATCTCGATGGTGACATGCTCTATTATCTGTGGGATTGGGGAGATGGTACGCAATCTGAGTGGTTAGGACCTTTTACCTCGGGAGCACAGGCAAGTGCCCAAAAATCATGGAGTGAAAAAGGAGAGTATAGTATTAAAGTAAAAGCAAAGGACACCTTTGGCGCTGAAAGTCCCTGGTCAGATCCTTTACCAATCACCATGCCGACAAGCAAAACCACACCGGTGCGTTTCTTGCTTTCTCAATTACTTTCAAATCTCTTACATTTCCTTCAAAATCTTAAATTGTTAAAATAAAGGAATTGATCCAAAGAAAACACTTCAACAAGAAAGTATACTAGGTAATTGACAAGCAGGAGAATAACTCATCAAAGATGTTATTACTCTTTCATTTTTTTCATTCTTTTCGAGATATTATTTAAATAAAATTAGGTTGTCTTATTCATTGTATTTATATTTTCTAATGGTTCCGTGAGATGTTCATCAACATTAATATGAGGTTCAAAGATAGTGTATCATTGTTAATTAAAAAATATTAACGAAATAATCTTTTTTTTTAATTATAATTACTCTGCTTTAGTTAGGCGATGCTTAGGTAGAGACAAAAATTGGTGTTTTATCATGAGATTCTTTTTTATATTATTGATTCCTAAAAAATTCAAATATAGGTTCTGTTTTTGCGTCGTCGGCACCCTAAAATATTTTCTTGGACTATAGAAAGACTTGATTTTGTATATCGATATTAATAGAATGATTGTCATTCGACATTTTTTAGAGGAAATCACCCTTAATACTTGTAATGTTTTTAAGATGCTCATCATTAGTCAGAGATTCATGATGATATTAATAAAATTAGACATGACTTATCCAAAGGGATCTTTCTTTTTCAATCATGTTGTTTAAATAATCTCGTCGCATATCACATAATTCTTCTTATCCGCAAACTTTGTGTATCTATGCTTAGCGTTTTATTTAAGAAGGTAAATATGCCAACTTTAGAATATAGCTACTACTAATCAAATTTACAGAGGAGGTGCTTTTGGAAGGTTTTTCAAATCACTGACTAAAAATAGCAGAACCTTTCCACTAGTAAATAATTTATTTAAGAGAAAGAAGTTAATGCAATTCATCTTCAAATATAAATTTGAGGAATTCTTATTCTTATTCGAAGGTTAAATAAAAAAAAGAGAGGTAATGACCTGATTTAGGTCATCACAGGTGGTGGTAGATAATCTACCAATTGGTTTTTTTAGATTTTGATGAAGAACAGTAGCACTGTTGCGTTTACATCCTTTGTCGCTGAGCTTTCTGGGCATGCTGCGCTAACGGTCACCACTGTTTTTCCTAGACCAATAATAGCTTTTGAGGTTATTTCTCGTTCGTCACCACCATTAATGGCTACGATGGTCCCAGTTGTTTCTTTGCCTAATAGTATGAATCCACCGTTTAATTTTATGCTCCAGTTGATGTTGTTTGCTGCTCCACCGCCAGTGTTTTTAATAATGGCTTTGATTTTGAATAATCCACCGGTGATATTTCCAATCTCAAGGGTTGGTCCTACAGCGATTGTTATCACGTGCGCTGGTGAAAAACCGCTTTCAGCACCAAGTGTATCTTTTGCTTTCACTGTAACGTTGTAAGTATCTGCCGCAGTCCATGTTTTCGATGCTGTTGTTGCTGTACCAGATGCAAATGGTCCTAGCCATCCACTGTTGGTTCCATCATCCCAGTCAAACCAGTAATAGATGTCGTCTAGTTCAGGATCATCGGTTTGTGCAGTGAAATCGTACGAAACGCCAACGAAACCAGTGCTTGGTCCAGTTGGTGCTGCAGGAGTAACTGGCGGTGAATTAGTCGTTACATCCCCAAGCTCCATGACAAATATCCGGTCCACTGGTGTCCCCTGGGACAAACCACCTAATGTTGCTTTATTTGTAATGCAATCGGTCATGTAGCAGTTTCCTCCAGCGACCTGATCAGTTGATCCTGTTAACATCGGGACAAGCCATGTATTTCCAGTTAATGTTCCAGTATGGTAATCGTATTCTGCGAATGTGCAGCGGTTTGGTGCTGCTGGAGCTTGGTCAAAGACCCAGATCGTGTCATTTATATCATCATAGGCCATACCGTAGACACCAGCTAAACCAGGGTTTGCTACTGGAGTAATTGTAGTTCCATCTGCAGTGAATTTAAACCAACCAAGGCTAAAGCTCCCTGTGTAGAACATATTTTCAGTGGGCACCCATGCTAATGCTCTGATAATTGTCATCGGAGAAATACTTGAAAACATCAACGTGGTAGCTCCAGTTGCTGGATCAATTTGCCAGAATCCATTTTCACTTCCTGCATAGAGGTAGGTTCCATCGTAGGCCATATCTCGCATTCCCCATGAACTGGTTTGAGCAGGTTGAGGGTAACTTGCAATGAGACTCCCGTTTATATCCCATTTAAAAATCATATGTGTTGGGTTTACTAATCCTCTGCAGGTGGACCAGAAGTACGGAGGAACCCATTCAACTCCAAGGCTACCAGTTTCTGTATGGGCGGTCTGGGCGTCGAAATCAATGAGAATTGTTCCAGGTTGTCTCGTGACTCCTGTTTGAGCACTCACGATAGTTGTTTCATTTACCTCGGTATGCTGCATTCCTTGTAATGCTGGAATTGCAGCAAACATCAGCATACATACTACTATGCTTATCAGTTTTCGTTTCATTTTTATGTCTCCCTTGGTTTAATAATGAAGAAGTGGAATATAAAGTTTTCTATTAATATTCAAATATAGAAGATAAATAAACGAACAAATGGACAAATATTTAAATCAGAAATCTACTGTTATGATTGCTTTTGCCTGCACGTCTCCTACTTCAACCCATTTCAACGGGTGGTCTTTCTTTACATGACGTCCAATATTTTTCCATCTGAGGTTCCCTGCATCTTCTTTGTCGCAACACGGACAGTTGTAGTGTACGTCATTCCTCACCATAGCCTACAAGTATGAAAAATATTTATTTAAAATGTCATTGTCAATTTGACAGTTTTTTTCTGAAGATTTTCTGAACGAACTGAACCAGTGTCTCTGAATCTGAATGCGTCTATACCTTTAGTTGAGGATGTTGATACAGTCTTATGTTCAGTTCAGCTTCAGATGGGATGCCGGCATCTATGGGCATATAACATTTATTTAATACGCCGGCACCGGGATTTGACCCCCCAATTTTCTGCCATAAAAATATGATTTATTTCTGTTGGATCTTTTACATTTTTATAGTTTATCGAATCAATCTTCGGTCGTTATTTGTGACCATTTTATACGTTTTTTCCCATGTAAAATCAAAATATAAAAGTATATAAAAAACATTTTATGGTTTCTCTCATAAAATCCTTATATTAATAATCAATATCCAGCAAAAACGTTGTTAATGATCCTCGATTCAGCTTTCCTTAAATGCTCAATTACTGTAGACTTACTAATTCCAATTTTTTGCGCTAATTTACCTGTATCAATTTTACGTGGATAGCTATAAAATCCCATATTTTTCGCTTCAATTATTACCTCTCTTTGTTTTTCTGTTAAGCATAATAGCACACTCTGCCATTCAAAATTGGTTTTCTGGAAGCTAATTTTTTTAATATTTCCTGCTAGCTTTATCGCTTTTAAGAATTTTTGCAGTTCTGCGTTTGTACCAATTACACTGATAACCATTTTTTCGTTAGATAATATTGATGGTATTGTCCAAATGATGTTTAAATCAAATTTTTTTGATAAGTCTTTTAAACCTTTATATTTTGAAAAAGGAGGTTGACCTTTTATCAAACATGTATATTTGTTTCCATCTATTTTTAAAATTGTTATTATTTCTGCTATATCAGATAGATCAATATCATCTATTGTATACTGTCCCTTCATATAAATATTTGATAAAACAACTTTTAATCCTTTTTCAAAATCTATTTTTAGAATTTCTATAAGTTCAATTGATTCCACTTTGGATAATATTGTATCAATTTTTACAATTTCTTTTACTTGATTAGAAAATTCGATTTCTATAATTGCTTTTCTCATATCATACCATATACTATTTGAGTATATAAATTACCATATATAAACGGCACTAATTATAATTATTTCTCAATGATATAAATATATGATAAAAAGAGTGTGAAATCGTATGAATGGAAAAAAGAAAAACCAAATTATTAAATGTCCCAAATGTGGGGAAATACTAAATATTCAAGGAGTCCCTGGTGAGAAAAAAGAGGTTGTTTGTTCAAAATGCGATTTCAGAGGATTTTTTGAATTTCCTATAAATATAAAAGAAAATGAAAATAAAAAATTTTTAGGAAAAATAATAAATTTTTCAGTTAGTCATCCTGGAAAGACTTTACTAATTTTTTTAGTTATTACATTTCTTTTTTTAATTCCAACATCTCAACTTGCAATCGATTCCAGTATGACAGGTATAATTGGAGAAGATATGCCTGATGAGATTCAAAAGTTTACTGAAATTTCAGAATTGTTTGGTGAACAAGAGTTAGTAACAGTTGTTGTGGATGCAGCAAATAGTAATGAAGAAACAGCAATTGGTTATTTAGAAGATTTAAGTTTAGAACTTGAAAAATATTCATATTACAAAGATATTAAATATAGTCAGAGTAATAACTTTGCTGGTAATCAAACTATTTTATATCTCCCTGAGGAATATTTATATTTCTTACTTGATTCTGAAGCATCTACTGAATCGGTTCAAGAAAATTATACTTTATTGATGAATACAATTAATCAAACTTCTTATTTTGTGTCAGAAGATGGAAATATTTACCTATTGAATTTGATTTTAAATGTTGCAATTGACAATATGGAAATTAGAGTCGATGTAATTGAAACTGTTAAAAATAGTATTACAAAAGTGAAGGATTCTAAATCTTCATATGACACTCTTGAAGTTGGTTATACCGGAAGTATGGTTGTAATGGATTATGAAGGGGATCAGATGGCAATGGATGATATGGCTAAAGCCTTTGTTGTGACATTTATTCTTATCTTGCTATTATTATTTGTCTCTTTTAGAAGTCTTTCACTACCAGCCCTTGCGCTTATTCCTCTTATAAGTGGAATAATTATTACAGCTGGGTTTATTTATTTGATATATGGTTCATTAAGTATAATGTCTGCGGTTTTTGCAGTTCTTTTAATGGGTTTAGGAATTGATTTTTGTATTCACTTACTCACACGTTTTATAGAGGAAATGAAAGTATCTGATGACATTCAAAAAGCATTTATAATTCTTGGTACTCTTACAACTGCAACAGCATTTGGCGCGCTTATGTTTAGTAAAATCAAGGGAATGCATGAGATGGGAGCAGTTCTTGCAATCGGTTTAATTGTTACTCTTATCTGTGTATTATTTATACTTCCTGCCCTAGTTACAATCAGGGTTAGATATGGAAAACTTAGGTCAAAAATTCATAATAGAGCTAGATTTAATATACTTGGATCAATAGGAAGGGTTTCTTCAAGATTTTCAATTATTCTTATAATAATATTTATTATCCTTGGAATATTTTTAACCTATTCTGCAACTAATGTTGAAATGGAAGGAGATATGCAAAAACTTCAACCGAAGTCTGTACCTGCATATAAACAACTTGAAAAAGTAAAAGAAAATTTCAACTATACAGAAGATTATCTTTTATGTATCACTAATTCATATGATGAATTAGTAAATCAAGTAGCTTTGTTTGAAAAAAACCCTGAAATTATGCAAGTTGAATCAATTCTGAACTATCTACCTCAAAATCAAGAAAGTGTTTTAGAGCTATTTAAAAATGTAAAAATAGTTCATCCAGAATTTTCAGAAATTTCTTGGTTTAATGTTGATGAAATAAGTTGGGAAAATCTACCTGATGATGTATTGAAAAACTGGGTATATAGTGACTCAGAGGTAGACTTGTTTCTTATACGTATGGCTGCATGGGGAAATATTTGGAATGAAGAATATAGAAAAGAATTAATCGATGAGTTGGAAGAAGTAAATCCAAATATTGTTGGACGGGCTATAATAGTTCCAAAGCTTGTTGATATGATGGGTGATGATGTAATTAAAGTCACAATATTTGCAAGCATTCCAATTCTTGTCATAGTCTTTATAGGTTTTAGAAAAAAAACTCCGATTTATGCTCTTCTTGCTTTAATCCCTGTCGCTTTTGGAATAATTGGGTTACTTGGTCTAAGTGGTCCTCTTGGAATAGACTTGAATATGACATCAATTATGATGATTCCTTTAGTTATTGGGATAGGAATTGATGACGGAATACATATATTGCATAGGTACAAAGAGGAAGGAAAAGGATCAATAACTTGGGTTGTACAAAATACAGGAAAAGCTGTATTTCTAACAACCGCTACAACCTGCCTTGCATTTTCGTCTTTTTTAATTGCAGAGCATCCTGGTATGAGATCTCTTGGTCAAGTTCCAGTTTTAGGTTTAATTCTGTGTTTAATTGCAGCAATTATATTTCTCCCTGCTTTTATACTTGTAATTCTTGATAAGGTAAAAAAATAAATGATTTACTTGTAAAGTGGAAGCGCGCTTCAAAAATCAAACTCATTTTTGGATTTCAATCTCTTTTTTTAGACCACAAAAATATAAGAGTGTAAAAATACTGTTTTTCCGCTGTTAATAAATCGTGTTAATATTTAGAACGCCCGCACCGGGATTCGAACCCGAGTCTGAGGCTCCGCAGGCCTCTAGGATATCCAAGCTACCCCATACGGGCTAAATGCGAGATACTTAAGAGCCTATATTCCTTTTTTAGATGATAATCACGGTCAAAACAGCAATTTTTTTTAGTATATAAACCTACCCTATATTTTTGTTAATCCTTGCCATTATAAATAATCTTAAAAGGATTTCTTCTTTGAAATATTTAAAATGATATCTATTAAATGACCAGACATATAAATGGGAAAAGCTCAAAAAGAGTCATACTTTAACACATCTCTATGAAGAAGATTGCTGCGTACGCAAAACTCCTTCGGCTCCCTGGTATCGGTGCACTTGGAACCACTACATTAATTGGTGCATTAACTGTCAATGTATACGATTTATTTGATCTATGTATTGTTTTTTTAATTGGCTCTTTTTCAGCTGTTTTTGGTTTTTTACTAAACGACTATGCCGATGTTGAACTTGATAATCTTGTTGATGATTTGAAAAAAAAGCCACTTGTCAGCGGAGATGTTTCAAAAAAGTCAGCATTAATGATAGCAATTCTTCTCATTTTATTGACATTCTTTCTTATTTCAATACTGTACTTTGAAAAACCAATAGATACTCATAAATTAATTGCAATTACCTGCATTATCGTTGCAGGAATTCTTGGTAGTATTTATGATTTATATGGTAAAAAAATCGTCGGCTCTGATTTTCTTGTTTCGATATCAATGTCTTTTGTTTTCTTATTTGGTGCTCTTTCATTTGGCCAACCAACAATAATAACATGGATAATATTTATTCTAACATTTAATCAAGCAATACATATGAATGCTGTTGAGGGTGGAATAAAAGATGCTGACCATGATTATAAAATGGGTGTTACAAATATAGCGCTTTCTTCAGGAGTAAAAGTAGAAGGAAATAATCTTTTTATTCCAAATAATTTTAAGGCATTTGGATTTGGTATAAGACTGTTTTCAGCTGTTTTATTATTCGCACCCTTTGTGTTTTTTGGATATAATTACTACCCGTCGCAAATTTTTTTATTAGCATTACTCACTTTTATTTTATTAGCTTTAAGTGTTAAATTTTTAACTACAAAGATTTTTGATAGAAGTAAAATAAGAAAAATCATTGGCATTCAATCATTTTTACGATATTCTCTTGTACCGATAATGTTAATTCCAATAATTGGTACTCTTACCTCAGTGATATTAATTATTTTTCCAATAGTCTGGTATATAATTTTTACACCGCTTCTTGGTGAAGAATTGTTTAAACCTAGGATGTAACAAAATTTTAAAAAAAGGTGGATAAAAATAGATTACGATATAACAATAGTTGAGGTGTAGTCTGCAGGTTCAACAACAGCGGAACATCTTGCTGAAAAAGGTTTTAATGACTCGTGGAGAAAAGATATTGACAAGATTTTTATTTCATATTTCTCTTATTCTTGATTTGATACGGTGGTTTAAATCCCTCTTCTACACTTTTTTGTTATCAAAACACAAATACCTCTTTCAATGTCATGCAAAATATTAATATATGACATGGATTATCATGTCATTAACAGAAATAAAGTATGAATAATAAATTCTTTAGGGTTATAATGGAGTAGCTACTCATGGGGGATATGATAGATAGAACCTTGAAAAACATGGAGTTATTATCTAGCAGCAAGAGCTCTTTAGCAAAATTTCTAAGAATTCAAAGGAGTATCTCAACCCTCCCTGCGCTTGTTGTATATTCTATCGTCG
Source organism: Thermoplasmatales archaeon SM1-50 (assembly GCA_001595945.1). Taxonomy (GTDB): domain Archaea; phylum Thermoplasmatota; class E2; order DHVEG-1; family DHVEG-1; genus SM1-50. Next base: position 5,569 of record LSSI01000012.1, on the reverse strand, counting down.
GATTATATTTTACGGGGTTAAATTTCTTCCACTTGAAATATCCAGTGGAATCGTGAAGGCAAACTATTTACTGAAAGAGTTTACTTGGAGTCAATTGAAATGGAATTTTGTGCTAACAAGCATCGCCCTTGCCTGCGTATTGTTTCTTATTGCAAACCTAGAATTTGCTGTTTTATGCGCTTTTTCATATGTTCTTGGAATTGTATACACCAGGCCAATAAGACTTAAAAACAGACCACTCATCGGGACTTTATCCAACACCTATGGGTTCTCAATTTTGCCAATACTTAGCTGTTTTTTTTTGCTCAATGGGGAACTGACAGCTACGATTGCATTTAGCCTAGCTACATTTCTTCCCACATTCGCAAGTTGTCTTATAGCTGAAATTGCTGACCGGGAGATTGACAGGAAAATTGGAACAAAAACTACCGCCTGTTGGCTTGGTACACGCGTCAAGACAGTTATCAAGGCTGTTTTACTTTTTTCAGTTGCTTTTTATTTTGTCGCCATTTACATCCACTGGGCTGTGATTCTTGTCACCCCATTTATAGCGATAATTCTTTATGAAATCTATAAGCTTTACATGGACTTTACAGATAAAAAGGCTGATTATATACTTTTAAAAATAGGCGCGAATATCTCTAAAGTTCTTGTAATCTATATAATAATCGCGATAATCCTACACGAGACAACAGCTACTTTACTTACAAATATTTTTAATAACTGAAAAGGATTCTATGCTTCAAATAGTAAGATCCCCAATTAAAAATTGTTAAAAATATGTCAAAAATCCCAAAACAGAAATTTTTTATTTAAAGTTAGCGGACAAGCATTGACAGAGCTTTAAGACCCAATGGTTTTATGTGCGAAAATCAAAGACATAAAAAAAAAACAATTCGAAAAAAACGACATATAAATCATATCAGGTAAAAAATATTGTTTACACAAAAAAATTTACATTATTTTCACTCGAATTAAATTCTTTCCGAAACATTTCGGATAAGCGACATTCTGAGAAACAGAAGTCCACTCACAAAAAGCAAAACTAAAAACAAAACGACACTCTAAACAGCAAACCATTTACTAATTAGAGGTTTTTTACCCATAACCTTCCTACCCCGTATGATGATTGTATTATCTCATGTGCTTTTTAAAAACATATCCTTTGGAGGGGAAGTATTGGCATACTTTAATAAGGATATCGGAGTATCGTCATGGAAAAATAAGTAATGATCATCTAAAAACAGATATAATACCCACATTTATTTCTTGATAATATCAACCAACGCTATCTTCTCCAGAATAAGGTCGCCATAGCGTTTCTTTGGAACTGTTGACAGCTCCTTTTCAGTGATACCAAATCGCTTCAGAGTCATTCTATCACCTTGTATCACGGTGTCATCGGAGGAGAGATGGACTACCGCAAGGAGTTTTTCCTTAACAGTTTCATCAATGTTTATGGGTATATTATTATCCAAATAATCAGTGAGTACAAAAGCAATATTCTGTTTTCCTTTCCGTATCCCTATTTTTTTAATGGCTTTCTGAATTTGCCTCTCCGCAGCAGCATATAACAAAATCTCTAAGGCAAGCGAACCAGTCGCATGTGTCCCTTGTTGAAACGCTCTTTTGGCATGTGTTGTAGCAGAAATAAGATGGTCAGACGAATATATCATATTTGCATTAAATGCCTGAACTGTCAAATTATGCTTGTTTGAGAATGTAAGAAGCTGCCGGAGAAACGTATCGACATCGTTAATAACGCCAGATGCACCAACAACCACAATCATCCATTAGACCTCTTAAGTATTTTATTTCCTTTTCTTTTATTTTCCCCAATTTGTTTTTTGATATTGGTTGCGACTGCCTTTCCAATTGTTTTAATCTTTGCCAGACGCTCTAAAGGAACACCCCGTAAATTATTAACACTTGTAAATCCTTCACGATACAAGGCACGAGCACGAACCCTACCAATGCCCTTTAAAGAGACAAGACTTAAGAGTTCTTCCTTGCATCCGTTCTGGACCCGAACCAAAAGATTCGTAATATCAGTAACAGACGAAAAATTATACATCCGGGCAAACTCCCTTGTAGCATGAAGCAACCATTCAGCCATCTCAACAAGAGTATGTACGTCTCCCGGCCAGATATTATATTTTTGAACAAGAGCATCGAATGATTGTTCTTCAATCCAATCCTCCAACAAAAACGCTGTCTTTAGATCACTTAAAAACCATTCGTACTCATCACTTGACGACATAGGAGCTTCGAGTAAAAGGGAATGTTTTACACGCTCTGATTTCTCCTCAACCCAGGAATCTGTACCTCTTAGATACAGCGACCGAATATCGGGTGTAGAGCAAATCGCATGCAGAAACGATAACGGGGTCAATTTTTTGTTGTTAGATCGTTCTAAAGCGGTTTTTAATCGAATCGCAGATAACGGATCGATATACAGCGATGAAGTTCTGCTTCCAAATAAAGTGGAAATAAAACCATTATTTACCCGCTCAATGAATTGATTTTCAAGGAGGAATTCCACTGTCTCATCCACCTCACTTTGAATGGTGAATTCATCGGTTTGATACGCATAAAAAGTACTCTGAATAAATCTATACATCTCCTCAGAGTTATGCACAAATTGTGTCGCGACGGCAGCAAGAAGATGCATACGTAATGCAGATTGGTTGCCCAACTTTGAATAAATCGGTTCGGTATCAGCCAGAATGTAATTGTAAAAAATCTGATCTTGTTGATTACTATCTCTTGCTATGGTGATCGCCTCACCGACTGTATCATATCGCGGCCTGCCTGCACGACCAGCTTGTTGTTTATACTCAAGGATAGGGATAGGAGTCATCCCAAAGTTCTCATCATACCGCCAGAGATCCCGAATAATCACTCGACGGGCAGGGATATTGACCCCTGCAGCAAGCGTTGGGGTAGCGATGATACATTTAATCAAATGATTCTTAAACCCTTGCTCAACAAGTCTTCGTTGACTACTTTCCAATCCTGCATGATGAAACGCCACACCATTCTCGACACTTTGAATCAATGATTGTTCGATATCTACAACCTCTGTTTGTTCATGCTTCATGGAATTAGCGAGTTTTTTGAGGTCCTTTTTTTCAGTCTCAGTAAGAAGTTGAACAACCACAGGTGATAAACGATTCGCAAGCGATACTGTGGATTTCCGGTTGTTCACAAAAACCAATGTTTGTCCTCCATCTTTCAGAGATTCCTGTACCAGCAGTTCCAACGCTTGTTTTGTATCACCGATGATATCTTTCGTCGAACCATCATCATATTTAATCCTATTTTGAAAGAACACGCCTTCTTTAAGATGAACAGGGCGCCAATCAGACGAAATAAGCTTTCCACCAAGCCAATCCGCTAGCTCTACTGCATTTTTTATAGTCGCTGATAAAGCAATCAACTGAGTTGCTGGATTACGTGCCTTTATCTGAGCGATAATCACCTCAAGAGTAGGACCCCTCGTTGGATCATGAATCAGATGGATCTCATCGATGACAAGAACCTTTATCATATCCACCCAATGCAGCCCATGCCTAAGAAGCGAATCAGCCTTTTCAGAAGTACACACAACAATATCAAATTTCGAGAGACGGACATCTGATTCATCAAGGTCCCCTGTGGAAATACCAACCTTTAGCCCAAGTCTTTCAAAGATTTTTAAATCCTCATATTTCTCCCGAGCAAGCGCCCGGAGTGGAACAATATACAGTGCTTTTCCCCCTTTATTTCTTAAATGTTGTATAATAGCGAGGTACGCAACAAGGCTTTTTCCCGCCGCAGTCGGAAGAGATAATACCACATGTTCACCTCGTAAAACGTAGGGCAATGCATCTATCTGAGGAGGATACAACTCTTTTATCCCCTGATGAATTAACAATTTCTGAATCTGAGGGTCTAATGCAACTTCTTTGATTTTCATACCTTCCCTCCCAATAAGGGAAAGAACTTAATAAAGAATCATGTTATTCCTTTATTCAAATATTGTGGTGAATGTATGGGCCGAAGACAAACAATGATGGAAAAATATAAGATACAAATGAAAGCCTACCGAAAAAAACGAATGAAAAATGATAGTACTCCTTATTTACCATCTGATGGCAATGTCTACGTTATTGATTCGTTAGATCCGGGTAAGAAAATGCAGGTACAGGTTGTAAAAACCAAAGTAAAAAGCCAGCGAAAAATTATCGAAAGCATTGCATGTCCAATCTGTGGAAATGAGATGTTTTGGGATCATCACTGGGAAGCGTTTACCTGTCTGAAACACGGGAAAAAAGCAATCTATGAACTCGTCGAAAAATAAGGAGAAAGGTGACAGGTATAAGTATACCTTTTTCTATTAAGGGGTTGTGAATGGTTATGGTTGAAGAAAAAATAGGTATTGTAGAGCATTTCTTCACACATATTAGCGTGGCTGCAATCAAAATCACTGATGGGGAACTAAGAATAGGGGATGTGATTCATTTCGTTGGTGCCCATACAGATTTTATCCAATCAATCGACCGCATGGAGATCAACCGGGTTCCTATTGAAGTTGCAAAACCAGGTGATGCAATCGGAATCAAGGTACAAGAAAAGGTAAGGGAACACGATATCGTATATAAAGTCCCAAAAGGTGAAAACGAATGAAAGAAATAGCTGAAGTACGAGAGCTAAAAGTTGGGAGGTATGTATTAATCGACGAAGAACCATGTAAAATAATGAGTATTTCTACTTCTAAACCAGGGAAACATGGTGAGGCGAAAGCACGGATTGACGCCGTCGGTATCTTTGATGAACAGAAACGCAGCGTTGTCCATCCAGTAAAACATAAGGTTGGAGTTCCAATCATCGATAAGCGCAGTGCCCAGATACTCGCGCTGATGGGCGCTGATATCGTCCAGCTGATGGACATGGAGACTTACGAGACCTTTGAGATGCCGATCCCTGAAGAACTGAAAGGTCAACTTGAACCAGGAAAAGAAATCCTTTACCTCCAAGCAATGGGCAAACGGAAAATCACCAGAGTATAACATACAAACATAAAAAAGAAAACTGGCATCGGTCACTATGCAGTTTCCTAAGTATTTTGCGGATGCAGAATCAAGTTTTGACACTGCACCATTTATCCTTTTTGGTGTTCCGTTTGAAAAAAACTCGTCATTTCGCCATGGGGCAGATCAAGCTCCTAAAGAGATACGCCAAGCAAGCTGGAATTACGAAAGATATGACCTTCGAAGCGGCATGAATTTTGAGGAGATCTTAATACATGATTACGGAGATCTTGACGTTCAAGAACTAAGCTCAAAAGAAGTTTTTACTACAACAAAAACATTCACTTCTCACTTATTATCAAAACAGAAAATACCGATAACAATCGGGGGTGATCACTCAATTACCCCAGGTATCGTTTCAGCATTCCCAAAGGATATCGCAGTGATATCCCTTGATGCCCATATGGACTTTCGGCAGGAATACAAAAACGATAGTTATAACCATGCATGTATCATTCGCCGAATTGCTGACCATATCCCTTTAGAAAATATTGCTG
>LSSI01000011.1 GCA_001595945.1 Thermoplasmatales archaeon SM1-50 | reverse complement strand
CGAAATAAGAAGCGATTCGAAATAGGAAGAGAGCTTCATCTTACCACCCTAGGACCTATGAAACGAAAAGCCATCAGAACAAGGGGACATAACAGAAAATCTCGCGTTCTTACCGCAGATACCGCCTATGTTATCGACCAGAAAACCAATAAAACAACAAAAACAGAGATCATCACAGTCCTTGAAAACTCTGCAAACGTCCATTATGTCCGACGAAACATCATGAACAAAGGAGCGATTATAAATACAAAACTCGGTAAAGCAAAAATAACCTCACGACCAGGACAAAGTGGCGTCATCAACGCAATCCTTCTCACCAAATAAAACCCTTGTGATTCCCATGGTTTCTCGAAATGATAATAAATACGTGATTTACCCCCTCTATTTTGATCGAACTATCTCTCGATCTAAAGGTCGGAAGATTGCAAAGAAACATGCGATAGAAAAACCTACAATTGAAAGTATCGCAAAAGCAGCAAAATCTCTTGGTTTAATCCCTATCTTAGAGAAGGATGCGATGCATCCATCAACCCCCTTGAAAAAAGAAGGGCGAGTTCTTGTTGATAAAAAAGGACAAAAAACATCCCTTCTTCTCCAGCTTTCACATCGTCTATAAGGTAAGAAAGTATATAATCTAAATATTGTATTCTGGTTCAACTCTCTTGGAGCTGGGTTATGGAACATTCAGGACATCAATACGATCAAGCAAGTACGATTTTTTCTCCTGATGGTAGATTATATCAAGTTGAATACGCCCGCGAAGCGGTAAAAAAAGGCTCCACGACCATGGGATTCAAATGGAAAGATGGAATTCTTCTTCTTGCACATAAACCTGAGGTTAGTCATCTTGTTAACTTTCATTCTTTTGAAAAAATCTATAAGATCGACAATCATATCGCCTGTGCAGCAACAGGTCTTGTCGCAGACGGACGACATCTAGTTGAAATCGGACGGGAGCAAGCACAATGGAATAGGATTAGATATAACGAACCTATCTCTGTAAAAGAGCTTGTCAACATCCTCTGTGAATATGCACATATGTACACACGGTTTGATGGTGTAAGACCATTTGGGGTAGTATTGCTTGTTGGAGGTATCGATGGTTCAGGAAAACATCTTTTTTCCACTGATCCCTCTGGTGCATTTTATGGGTATAAAGCAGTATGCGAAGGAAAAAAAAGCAACGATGCCATGATTCAGTTTACGAAAAATTATACCTCGAATATCTCGTTAAACCAAACACTTAAGCTTGGGCTTCTCACATTAAAAAAAATAACTAAACAGAAATTCAATGCTGAGATGATTGAAGTAGCAATAATTGACAAAAAAGAAGGATTTTTGAAATTATCAACAGAGGACATTAAACAAATAGTGGAAACAACCGCTTCTGAGTGAAATAAAAAACCCTGTTCTGTCTTTTTTCTGATTTTCCTACTATATGCCATTTGAATACTATATGCTTATGATAGGACAAAATTGCTTCTCCAACTGATTTGATGTTTTCAATCGAATAGAAGGCACGTGGATGAATCTTATGGATTTGATCTCTAATATCATCTAAATCCTCATGTTGGATTATCGTAAAGATTATTTTTACCGGATGCTTAATCCCCTCTGTGTCATGTGTCGTTAGCCGTACTGCGCTTTTAAGGGATTTTGATAAGCTCTGAGGCTTCTTGTTAGCATATCACTCGAATCACAACCGTTCTAATTAAAGATTTTTCTTCAAGTAAAATATGCCAATGAAAGCACCCATAGCAGACCAAGCAGCATACGCAAGGGTACAAATAAGATTGTCAAGATTCTTAATGTTTTGCTCGATGATATGCAATCAAATATTAATTTTAACAAATCCAACCAACGTTGAAATATATTTAACCTATGTGAAACAAAAAATATCTGAAACCTCCCTAAGCTAACATCGAATAACCGTACGATGAAAATCAAGAACGGAAGTACGATTTATTTGAAGAAATCTTAATTGTAAAACAATAGTGCATCTATTTTTTCCCTTGGTTTGAATGATGAGAAGTGAGTCTAATATCTTTTTTCAAGCTATAAGGTTTTATTTCTTCTTCTGTATAATAGATATATCAGAGTTAGATATTGTAGAAAAATCAATATAAATCTTAATCGATATCTTTTTTTGTCAAACTTAGTATGGTATCATGAAAAAGAAGGAAAAGGTTATTGATAAAAAGTCTTCTCATATATCCTCAAAAGTGAAAACAAAGAAGGGCGGAGAGCAAACTGTAAAAAAGGTAACAGTGGGTGAAGATGAGTTTTGTCCCTCATGTATGGAATGGCGTAAATACGATGAGATAACAGGGAAATGCATGGTCTGTGGTCGCCTTATAAAAAAATCAGATCTTTTCAGAACGATTATCGATGAATACGATCTTAAAGATTTTTCGTTTGAACATGATGAACAACAAGATATTGGGGAATATTAAATATGATATTTATTTTTTAAACTTAGTATATAAATTTAGTTAATTTATAAAGTTTAAACCTTAATTAACTATTATCTTGTTAACATGCCTCATGCTTATTTTATATTATTCCTAAATTTTTTCTACCAATGTTTATTAATTAATAATGATAGAAAATATTTAGCATGGACATATTGAATAATCTTTATAAATTAATTATTGATTTATTAAATTAGATGGATGCACGAATATTAAGAATTGCAGTTTATACTAGAGTATCAACCGAAGAACAGGCAAAAGAAGGTTTTTCACTTGATGCTCAACTTGAAAAACTTAAATCTTATTGTAAGGCACGTGATTGGATAATCGCAGATGAATATATTGATGATGGATACTCCGGAAGAAAAACAAAAAGACCCGCTTATAATAAAATGATGAACGAGATGAACAAATGGGATGCACTTCTGGTTATTAAAATGGATAGAATCCATCGAAATTCAAAAAATTTTATGTTGATGATGGAACAACTTAATAAAAACAAAAAAGAATTTATTTCTATGAGTGAATCTTTTGACACTTCAACTGCTATTGGACGTTTTGTAATGAATATTATTCAAGGTATAGCACAGTTAGAATCTGAACAAATAGGTGAACGTGTGTACATTGGAATGGAACAAAAAGCAAAAAGTAATGGTGGTGTGTTAGGTTTTAACATACCATATGGCTATGATTATTACGATGGAAAATTGACCATAAATAAATCTGAAGGTCCCGTAATAAAAAATATTTACTCCTGGTATTTAGATGGTAAAAGTATGGGCGAAATTGTAGAAATGCTAAATTATGGGAAAGTTCCTACGAAAAACCAAGGGTTATGGGCTAAAAAGATGGTTTCTACGATTTTAAAAAATCCTATTTATTGTGGATATCTACATTGGGAAGAATATATTAATAAAAGTGATCACGAGCCTATCGTTGATATAAAATCGTTTAATGCGGTTCAGCGATCTATTGCTAATAAAGGTGGAAATCCTACTAAAATTTTATTGGAAAATTCTTCAAATTGGTTACCCTCGGTAGACCGAAGGTAACTTTTTAGAGGTTTTTTTCGTACAAAAAAACAATTAATTTTTTTAAGAATTCAAAGGATTTTGAAATTTCTGCAGCGTGATAAGATTATGTATGAAAATATGAACAAAAGTTAGCCAAGGTAGATGGAATTAGTGATAACCAAAATAAAAAATCAGATGAACTTACTGGTAACAATCAAATTAAAAGTAGTCAAATGAACGAATAATAGGTTTAAGAATTGCGGTACAAACTTTAATAATAATTTCAAAGATTAAAGATTGAAATAACAAAAAAGGCGAAATAATTATCGAACATTTAATTCTTACATTATGTTCTATGTTATTATCATTGCTAGAATATATCATTCATAATTTAGATAATGAATGCTAGATTTTATCAAGCAATTAAATAGTTAATTTGAGGTAAATTATATTGACAAAAGTTAACATGTAAAATAAAAGTTAAATTTAATTATTAATAAATTAAGTAGATTTAACTACATATATAATTTAATTAAGCTGAAACATTAATTTTTATTTTTTTAATTATTCTAAATTCTATATTAAATTAAAGAACACAAAAAAAATTCAAATAAACCCAAATCATTTTTAACATATCTATATCAAAAACTAATAAAGCAAATTTCAAACATTATCATTTATATTGGCATAGTATCGAGGTCTTCTTTTGAAATATAATAGATTTCTACAAAGTGATCAGGGTGATAGGAGAGTTTTGCCTGTCGTAACCCAGGAATTCCAAGGTCCTCCTCACGATTGATATACGGCACAATTTTTTGCGCCCGTTGCGCAGTTTCCATGTTTATTGCTTTATAGATTCCATCAAAATCAGGAGATCCCTTCTCAAAATGAACTACAACCACATTCCTATTCATTTGCTCATAAATTGCGATCGACTGAATCGTTCCATTGATCCGTAAAGCAAGACCAGAAAGACCGAGATCAGTAAAGTGCGACATTGAGTAAAGGATTGCTTTACGCTCATTTTCAAGTAATTCATCTGATTCACAATCTCTCCAGAGACACCAACGCTTGAGAAACTCGTTTACCTCATCGATGTTTTCCTCAGAAATATCCTCTGTTGTATATGCGAAATTTTTTGTAAATTTATTTAATCGATTACGTATTTTCCCATACTTTGTTCCAGGAAGCCGCGCCAAATCAGATGCACGATATACATAGTCATAGAAATCTCTATCTGGTATAATCTTTAAGGAAGGAAACTTTATTGAAAGAATATTTTTCTCATTTTGTTTTATAAACCCAAAGAGGATATTTTCCCGTTGTGCGAGGGCTATGACTTTCTTAAGTATATCGAAGCTGTTTTTTCCAGACGGGGGGTGTAAGATCATGATATTTTTACTTTTACTTAGGATAACGATGCTTTTTTCTATTCTAGCGTATCGATATTCTACATACTGACTCCAGTTTACCATTGTGGTAAATAACTCGCCACTATGTGTTGGAGGAAATTGTCGATAATGGGCATCAAAAACAGGTTTATCCTCGAGCGCAATTTTTTTGAAATCATTAAGAGAAATCATAGATTATTCCTCGGGATTATAAAGCATGGGACTATAGTTTTTCATCAACGTGAAACCAAGGTTTGCGTAGAACTGGCTGCTTTCTGGTTCTGCAATCAATCCTATCCACTGGATTCCTTTTGAGACACAATAGTCAACCAGTCTTTTAACAATTCTTTTTCCCACCTGTTTTCCTCGGTATTCATGAAGTACGACCAAATCCTGGATATAAGCATCTGAAACACCGTCCGAAAGAACGCGCCCCATTCCTATTGTTTTTGAAGATTTTGAATCAACTGCCACAGCAAAAGCAAAACTCCCTGTGATTAATTGAGGGACTCCTTCTATGCTATACGAATCTTTCCACCATCCTCCTGCTTTGTATAACTTGACGATTTCGTTTTTTGGCCATGACGTAACGATACGTATATCTATCTGGTTTTTTTCCATAGAAAATCCGATGTGTTTGATTGATTTAACAAGAACTATGTTCAATAGCTATATAAGGACAAGTATTGACACAAGCGCAGCATTCAATGCATTCTTTTATATTTTTCGCAACTGCTTTACCTTTAACTAGCTCAAATATTTCAACAGGACATGCTGTAACACACTCACCTGATCCTTTACATTTCTCATAGTCAACAGTGATGGTTATATCGCCTTCTTTGAATTCATTTTTCATACTGGATAGTCCTCCTTTCTATTGTGTTCTGTAACTACTACCATTATTTTAGATTTCTTATTTTCTTTCCTAAAGATTGCAAAAATAAGGATTCTTTTTAAAAAAAATTTTTAAAACCAAAAGACTAATCATCTTCTTTTCTTATTCATCCTGCGTGAGGGATAATTAATTGATACAGCGAGCAGATGAATTAGCAACGATTATACGAAATGCTTCAGAGATCCATATCGTCACGCATATCGATGCAGATGGTATTACTGCAGGTGCCATTGCCTCAGTAACGCTTCAGAGACTTGAAAAAAAATACTCTATCGAATGCATTAAACAACTTGATAAAACATGTATTACGAAATTATTATCTGAGAACCATGAACTCGTTTGGTTCACTGACATTGGTAGTAGCATCAGTACACAGTATCCGGAACTAAAAAAAATTATTACTGATCACCATGAATGTCCACCTGATTCAGACGTCTCGTTTCATTTCAATCCACATCTCTTTGGTAGAGATGGTTCATATGAGTTAAGTGGTGCAGGGGCGACATATCTTGTTTCAAAAGCTGTAAACAAGAATAATAAGGATTTAGCTGGTCTTGCGATTATTGGGGCGATTGGTGATCTTCAGGATAGACGGTTCTGCGAGCTTCGTGGAATAAATACGCAGATTGTGAAAGATGGTAAAGAGAGCGGTGTGCTTCAAACAATCAAGGACATCCGTTATTTCGGCAAAGAAACTAGATCACTTGCAAAACTCCTTCAATACGCAAGTGATCCTCTCATCCCTGGAATAAGTGGACGTGAGGATGCCTGTGTATCGTTCCTCCAGGAACTTCAGATTGAATTAAAATACGGGGATGCTTGGAGAACATGGGTTGATCTTGAAAAGGAGGAGAAACGAAGGATTATCTCTGCTATTATTCAAATATTGCTTTCTAAGGGGTTTGGGTATCAAACCGCAACAAGGATATTGGGAAAGACCTATATTTTTTGCAAGGAAAAAAAAGGTACCGAACTTCATGAAGCAAAAGAATTCGCGACGCTTTTAAATTCAACAGCTCGATATGGTCAATATGAAGTTGGTCTTCAAGTCTGCCTTGGGGACCGTGGCAAATGGCTAAAAGAAGCATTAAATCTTCTCAGTGGTCATCGTCATAATCTTGTGGAAGGTCTCCAGTTTGCCAGGGAAGAAAAAATTCAGAAACGAACTTATCTGCAATTTTTTCATGCAGGTGATGGGATTCGTGATACTATTATTGGAATTGTAACAAATATGATGTTACACACAGAAGACGTTGATAAAGAATTACCTCTCATTGGATTTGCGCTAACTGAGAATGGAGACGTTAAAGCCTCCGCACGAGCTACACAAAGCCTTGTGGATAAGGGGTTAGATCTTGCAATGGCGCTAACACGTGCAGCAAAGGAGATTAATGGAATTGGTGGCGGGCATAATATTGCAGCTGGTGCGACGATCCCGAAAGGAAAAGAAGAGGAATTTTTGCAACTGCTGGAACGCGAGATTCAACGTCAGTTTGATTCTTGAGAGGTTTTATACACCTTTTCGACGGTGACTTCATAGGTTAATGATTCTCCAGCAAGTGGGCTTAAACTGTATCCTGCTTTTTCAATGTCCTCTCCATAGAAATAGGATATATACATTGAGGGAATATTATAGTAATAGCGAGGGAGGGTAAAGGTTCTGTTAAATGTAAGAACCTTATAGACATCAAGGTAGGTTGGTTCTGGGCTGAGGTCGTTTGTAATCGTGACATTAATTATATCACCAGTGATATTATTAATGTGAACAGTAATATTTATCATTCCATCATATCCTTCCATTTGAAACGTGTAATTTTCACCAACTGACGGTGCACATTCAACGGTTATCATGGTATCATTCCATGATGCGGTTGAAACACCTGGAAAGATAAGCATTTGTTTTTCACCATATCGTACGTCTTTTACCACATCTGAGAGATTTGTACTTTTTGTAGGTGTTGAAGTAACGGTGACGTTTATATCTGTTATATTAATGATATGCGTGGAATTTTCCCAGATGTAATAAGGGGGTGGGTATGTGACCATGTCTGATTCGTTTAAACTGTTTAGGTCGTTAATCACCAGTTGTGGCATTGTAAAATTACCAATGTCTTCCACATTTATCCATTTGAGACTAAGATTTTCACTAGTATAATTTATGACTTCCACTGTTTGATTCATGCCAAACGCAAGATATTCAGTTGTAAAAATCGATCCAATCGAGAATTTATTTACTCCATAAGCTTTCTCTGGAGGGATAGGACCAATTATTTTTGTTTGCCCTTCCTGCATACCGATGATTCCCTCCATAAATCCCTCGATCATTCCTGAACTATATCCTGTTTTTGGAGATGTCTCATTGGTATCAAAACTAACGAATATTTTTAAGGGTGTACCACCTGATTTATTTTCAGTAAATGAATAGGAACTCTCGAATATTGTATTATTTAAAGAATATCTTCCTATATAATTAACATCAGCACAATCTCCCTCTGAGATTGTTAATTTTTCTTTAAAAAGGTTTTCAAAGATATTGGTGTTTACTGCTACGAGAAATATAACAAGTGCTGCAATTACAATGACCACTAGCGTTATAAGAGCGAATTTTTCAGTTTGCATGAGCGTGCTGAATGAAGTTGATATATATTAACTTAAGCCTTTGTATTTTTCCATATCACCCCAATACCTATTTGTATCAGTTTTGCTGCAAGTAATGCGGTTTGTCCATAATCGTATGGTGGACAGACCTCTACAAGGTCAAACCCGATAAGTTGAGGTGAAAATTCCTCTATTATTTCGATGAGCTGTGTAGGAGTCAAACCAAATGGCTCTGGAGTACTAGTACCTGGTGCATAGGCGGGGTCAACAACATCAATATCTAAGGTAAGATAAATTTTTTTTCCTTTCAAAAGCGTTTTTGTTTTTTGGAGAGTTTTTTTTAACCCAATTCTATTAATTAAAAAAGAGTCCTGGAAGAAAAGTCCTTGTTTTTGTGCTTGCTGATATTCTTCTTT
>LSSI01000010.1 GCA_001595945.1 Thermoplasmatales archaeon SM1-50 | reverse complement strand
CTAATCGCACGGCGACCTAATCCTCTACAGACAAGGACATGTTCGCCCTCCCGAGCCATAATCTCAGGGGGATATCCTACTCCGCCCATATGTTCACTGGTGTTTTGTACAACTTTTACCTCATTGGTGTCAAGATCCACAATCGTATAGGTTGGGACTCTACCAAAATGCTCGCCTACAATTTCATCTAATCCATTATCCCCCATCGTTGGGATACATACCTTCATCACGTTCTACCTCCTAAACCTGCATGGCTTCCTACATTTGCCGCTCCTGTTTCTTGCAGATTTCCTTTCTTGTAGTTCTCAATCGCATCTTTTATTGTTCCATCTACGCCCGTGAATATTTTTATACCAGCTGCCTGTAGGATTTGGAAAGCATTTGGTCCGATATTCCCTGTAATCACAGAGTCTATCTCTTCTTTTGTGACGATTTGCGCTGCATGAACACCAGCACCACCTGAAGATAAGGTACTTTCGTTTGAAATGGTTTTTATGTCCATTGTCTCCGTGTCAATAATTAAAAAATACTGGCATCTTCCGAATCGTTGATCAACACTTGCGTTCAAATCCGTTCCTGTTGATGATACACATATTTTCATGATTTCACTTCCACATATGGTAAATTTAGCTATTGCCATTCTCTTTTTTAGGCTTCTTCTGAACTACATTCTATAGAAATAGTGGTTTTGGTTATTTCAACTATTTCTACTTTCTTCACTCCAAAGTATCTTTTTTTACTATGGGTTGCTATACAAGACCTAACTAATCTTTTGTAGTTGTGGTTTTAATATTTCTACATCACATGCACCTAAGATAGACACGACCGTTTATTTCTCTGATACATCATCTGCGGAGAGAGATAGAGGATGACATATCGTTTATAACTGAACCGTTTTTTGAATAAATTTTATTCTGAGACGATGAATTACTCACCCCTTCAAATCCAAAAGACATAATGAACGTCTTGATCTGCTCTATCTTGAATGTCTTCATCTGATCTTGAGGTCTGTTCATTTCTTTTTTTCACCTCACTGCATACGATAAATTTTTTTATAATCTTGTCATTAGTGATCCGCATTTTGGGCATTTTTTTGTATAACATGGATCTCGTAATTGATGTGGTTCCCGATGTCCACAATTTGGACAAATACATTCTCCACCGGAGCCTCTGCTATATCCACCTCCAAGACCGCGACCGCGTCCTTGGCCTCTACCTCTTCCAGTTATTGGTCTTTGACCGATTGGTCCTGTTCCATTTCTTCCTGGCAAAATGTTTTTTCACCTCTTTTTTATTTTTTCGATTTTTTTAATTGTTACTTCAAATGATTTCTATCATCTATCATAATACACATAACTTTGATTATTCTCGTATCATAAATGTACCACATCGTGGACATTTTATCGTTGAGCAGGGAACACCACGCGGATGAGGTTCGCGATGACCACATGTAGGGCACATACAGTCCATACTGGGGCCTCTACCATATCCGCCTCCAAGACCGCGACCGCCCCATCGTCCGAATCCTCCACCTCCGCGCCATTTTGGCATATCTTTTTTCAACTCCTTTTATTGACAATCTGTTCAATTTTCTCAACTATGTTCGTGAAGGCTTTACTTGCATCTGCTTTAGCATGTTTTGTGAGAAATGGTTCTCCACTATCTCCTGTTGTAACTATATTAGGATCTAGGGGAATCTTTCCAAGAAAGGGTACCTGAAGATCTACGGATGCTTTCAATCCACCACCTGTTTTAAAGATATCGATGTCTTTATGGCAATACGGACAGGTAAACCCGCTCATATTCTCTATAATACCAATGACAGGGATGTTCATCTTTTTGACAAAATTAATGGACTTGCGTACACTTACTAATGCTAAATCTTGTGGTGTTGTGACAATAACTGCTCCGTCACTCTTTGGGATAAGCTGGGCGATACTGAGGGGTTCATCTCCTGTGCCGGGTGGGAGATCGACGATTAAATAATCAAGGTCACCCCAATCGACATCACCGATAAATTGTTTTATTGCACCCATCTTCATTGGTCCTCTCCATATTATTGGGGAATCTGTATCAGAAAGAAGAAAACCGATGGACATTACTTTTAACCTTGGTGTAACCATAATTGGATTAAAACCTGTAGGTGTTGCAGTAGGTCTTTTTTCTTCGACGCCAAGGATCTTTGGGATACTTGGTCCATGCATATCACAATCCATTAGTCCAACAGTATATTTTTTCTCTGAAAGCGCGAATGCTAGATTAACAGACACCGTGCTTTTTCCAACGCCACCTTTTCCACTTAACACAATAATTTTATGTTGTATTCTGTCGAGATTTTGTGTTATTTTAAGATTGTCTTTACTATTCTTTTCCATTGATTCGTTCACCTCAATGTTTTTAACCTTATTTTTCATGCTGTTTTTTTTTGTCATAAAAAGAAAGAGAAGGATGCTTTATGTTTGTATTATGGAGCTTCTTTTTTTTCTTTTGAGAGCTCTTGGAGCCGTTCTTGTATTAACTTCATTTCTTCTTCGAGACCTTTGATCATGTTTTCGAGATAAGCTTTTTCTTCTTCTTTATTTGGCTCTATAAATGGTTCTGGGTAGTATGGTGCTGGATAGGGATATACTCCTCGTCCCCAGAAACCACGTCCGAATCCTCGACCCCTGCCTCTGCCAAACGATCGACCATAGCCGGGGTTTGCGTAACCAGGTACATTGTATCCTGCACAGTATCCTGCAGCTCGACCAGTTCTTGATCCAAGGCCCCATGGTCCTGTTCTGTCGCCACCAGGCATGTTCTATTTCACCTCCATTTTATTGTATCTGTTGATTTTCTTTTTTTGAAATCAACATATAATCATAATTAGCATAGGAAGTTATTTATAAACATTTTCATGATAATTATAATAAAAATTACTAGTTTTACTTATTTTTTATAGGAAAAGTTTAAGTATATTCTATTTGTTATTGATAATATATATGTATTAATGAGGTCGCTGTATGCCACAAGTAAAATTTACCTTAGACGAAAAGGATAGAAAAATAATCTCCCTACTTCACGACAATCATGATCTTTCACAGGAAGAAATCGCCAAAAAGGTCAGTTTATCCCAACCCTCCGTTGCCATGCGGATAAAAAAACTAAAAGATCGAGGAATCCTTGAAATCGTGTCAGGGGTGAACCTCAACAAGGTCGGAATGTATCTCGCAAAGGTTATGGTACGAACAACTAACACCACAAAGATTTTAAATATATTCCGGGGGTGCCCTTTCTTTATAAATGGTTTCATCGTCTCCGGTGATGAGAACCTCATGTTGCTGTTCGCTGGTGAAGATTTAGCGTCTCTTGAATCAATCATTGATTGTCGGATACGTAAAGACAAAGATGTACAAAGTGCGGATTTTAACATTATCATTTCAAGTATCAAGGATTTTGTCGTGCCCATACGAATTGTTGAAAGACCTCTAAATAAACCCCCCTGCGGTGTCGAATATAAAACATGCCAAGCATATTCTGAAAACCGTTGTTTTGGCTGCCCGGCGACCAACAGATATAAAGGAGTTTTCTGGTAAGAAAAAAAACATACAGATAATAACTTTATTCGTTATAATTCTTAAAAATATACATTTATAAGATTTAACGAAAGAGAGAAAATTACTGAATCTTAATAAGGGGGTTCTTTAGAAAGCTCCGAAGATTCAACTTTTTTATATAAACAATATTTTTTCCCGATAGACGTTACAAGATCAATAAACCAATCAGGGACGCTAGGGGAAACAACAATACTATCAATCAAGATATCTAAATCCGTTTTCACATAAACTCCAAACCATTTAGGGTCGACGTATAGGACCTGTTTTTCAACGGTTTCTTCCTGTATCATTACTTTCAGTAGAACAGCTCGAAGCTCTCGTTCATGTTCGAAGGATTTGCGTTTATAGAGAAATGGATTAAAGATATTACCTTTCGGAATCACATCATGTGAATAATCTATATATTTTACTTTCCCAATAAAGATATCATCCTCTTTGTGTGGAAGGAAACTGTCTTTCAACCGCTTAAATGTTGATTTAATGGCGACACCCTCTTTGCTTTGAAGGCATATCTCCCACATGGCTGCTGATTCGTTATCATTGATATGCCAGCTACTAATATTTACTATTTTTCTTATCCGATCATAGATCTCCATCTGGTTTAATTTTATCTTGGGTTGCAATCGTTCTTCCCATCGCTTCGCATCTGCTTCAGTAAACTTCCCCTCGTACTTATCAGGGAATTGGTCACTTCGAACAAAAAACAAGGCGTTTTTTTCCAAATACGATATGAACTTTGTGAAATCCACATATCTCCATATGATTGTCTCATTAGAAGGTTCTTCAAACTCAGGGTTTTGTCGATACATTTCTCTGTCACATCTTATTATCCTTTCTTTCTTTAAAAACTTATACGCAAGGGGAAAATTATTTTGATATTTAATATTAAACAACGTTGTTGTTTATAAAATGCAAACTAATTTTTTTTAATGAGGTTGCCTCTGTTAATATCATAATAACTGTATTATTTACAGAGAAACGCAGGAGATTTTATACTATTGTTTTTTTAGTTTTTAAATATTTCCTCGTCTAATTTAAGTCCTGTAGCGACACGACGACTATAATCCGGGTCAGCTTTGTAGAATATTTTTGTCTGTCTGATTTGAATGTCCTTGTTTGCGTTACTCAGATGAGCTACATTATTGTCTAACAAGTGATCTCTATCAGTTGTAGTCATGACTCTTCTAAAGAGGTCTTTTGCTTGTTCGAAATCATCATTTTGATGAGTATAATTGTGACCGTAATTAAAGGCAAGGGTTTACTACTCAAAATAGATTTATTTGACAATTACCTACGATTTTTATCATAAATTCTTTTTAGCATATGGATTATTCAGCTCTCTTGAAAAAAAGGATTTGATAAATGAAATCACAAAACTTAATAAATGAATTATTGGATAATGCGGTTTTATTCTGACATTTGATTAAAGCTTCTGGAGTTTCTAGAAAAAATGAGTAACACGAAAGCAAAGATGTTTAACAAGCGGGCAGCACATCGGAAATTTAAAGCTGATGAAATCATACAGACTCTTGCGTTAAAACCTGGTCAGGTTATCGCAGATATTGGATCGGGAGGAGGGTATTTTTCGTTTCGATTTGCACAGGCAGTTGGCTCTACAGGCCAGGTTTATGCGGTAGATACCAATCAGGAATTCTTGGATTTTGTCAAGCAGCAGGCTATAGAACAAGGATTATCTAATGTCATCACACTGTGTACTTCATCAGAACAACCTGATCTTCCACATGGTCTGTTTGATATGGTCTTTTTGCGAAATGTGACGCATCATCTTCCTAATCGAGTTGACTATTTCCGGAGGTTAAAAGAAATGTTGCGACCAAGGGGAACGCTTGTAATCATTGAATTTGATGGGAGAGGAGGGTTATTTAGCTTTCAACGTCGACTTCGACATTATATTCCATATGAAGTGCTACTTGAAGAGACCAAACAGGCTGGATATGTGCTTCAGAATAGTTATGATTTCTTATCGGAACAATCGTTTATGATATTCTTTGTAGAATAGCTTGAAGAACGCATATTTTTTAAAATTTTTTTCTTTTATATAATTATCATTTGAGATAAAGGCAACCAGTAAAGAGCCTTCTTTTGGTGAAGTTGCTACTTTGGCTGATTATTGAAGGAAAATAGAATCTTATTATGAGATAAGTACGTGCAATGAGTGAGTTGTTGTGTTTTATTTTGTCTTTTCTTTCTTAAGGCACATGAACCAGTCAAGGCAGTATTTTCCCTCTTCTTTTTTTTCAACGCGTTCTTTTGCTAGTCCACAGGATCCCGGTGGTGGGATGATAACGTCATCACCTGGTTGCCAGTTTGCTGGTGTTGCGATTCCTTCTTTGTCTGTTTTCTGCATGGCGATAAGAAGACGTTTTATCTCTGCCATGTTTCTGCCGTTTGATAAAGGGTAATATAGGATTGCTCTGATCTTAGCTGCTGGGTCGATAATGTATACTGCTCGGACTGCCTGGGTTGTTGATGCGTTTGGTTGGATCATTCCGAATTTTTTTGCTACATCCATCTTTAAATCTTCGATGACTGGGAAGTTTATTTCTACGTTTTTCATGCTTTTATACTCGATTTTTTCTTTAATAGTCCGAAGCCAGGCGATATGTGCATAGATACTGTCGATGGAGAGGCCAATGAGCTCTGTATTAAGCTTTTTGAAGTCTTCCTGCATCGTGGCAAATGTCATGAACTCGGTTGTGCATACAGGGGTAAAATCAGCTGGATGGCTAAAGAGAATGACCCATTTTCCTTTGTAATCATCTGGAAAGGTTATCTCTCCCATCGTTGTTTTTGCTTTGAATGTTGGTGCTTGATCACCTATCAAGGGCATTTTTATGTTTTCTATTTCTTCCATTTTTTTCCTCCATTTCAGCATGCTATATCTTTTTTTTATTGATTTTTAATAATGAATCGAGTTTCAGTATGTGGATTTCTCCTCCATCATTAGTATACCGTCCTTTTGATGTTGTTATCATTCAGATTGTTTAATTGAGGTTTGTAGTAAAACTCCTTTTTCGTGGGATGCAGGTGTAATTACTCTACCTATTTTAATATTTTCTTAAACGTAAGTTTGATAAGTAAAATAATAATTTTTAGGTCGACCGAAATATTTATATTCTTGTAAATACTATATCATATGTTAGTGAGAACTTATGCCGCAGGAGCACATCGAAGAATATCTTGAAGCAATCTACGATATTGCCGGAAAAAAAGGTACCGCAAAAACAACAGAGATAGCTGAGCGGTTAAACAATGCTCCAGCAAGCGTTACCGAAGTATTTCAACGATTAAAAACGAAAGGCTTTGTGCGATATGAATCACATAAAGGTGTCTCCCTTACCATAAAAGGTTACAAAGCAGCAGTAAAAATGAAACGAAAACACCGACTCCTTGAAGTCTTTTTAGACAAAATCCTACATCTCCCACAGGAGAATATTCATGAGCAGGCATGTAAAATGGAACACGCCCTGACCGATGAAACAGAAACAGCTCTCTGTAAAACACTTAAAGGACCAAACCAGTGCCCCCACGGTTCACCAATCCCTCCCTGCAACCTTGATGTGAAAAACTGCCAAGAATGTCTCGTAGAGCATACTACATCACTTGAAAAACGGGAGAAGGACATCATAGCCATCACCTCGTTAAAAAAAGGTGAAAAAGCAAAAATCGCTTTTGTCCGCGGTGGTGCAGGTGTGATGCAAAGGTTATGTGATCTTGGTTTGACAAATGGTACTGAAATATCACTCCTACGAACTGCACCCCTGCATGGTCCCGTAGAAATTTGTGTTCGAGGATGTAAACTAGTTATCGGCAGAGGCATCGCCGAAAAGATTTTTGTACAGAAATCGTGATAACACATGAATGTTGACCTTATAATCGCCCTTGCTGGAAATGCAAATGTTGGAAAAAGCTCCATTTTTAACCAGCTTACTGGCCTTGGACAAATCATTGGGAACTGGCCGGGAAAAACCGTTGAAAAAGCAGAGGGAATGCTGCTTCATCATGGAAAAAACATCAAGGTTATTGATCTTCCAGGTATCTACTCCCTGTCAACTTATTCACAAGAAGAAATTGTCTCAAGGGATTTCATTGCCCTAGAACATCCTGATGTGGTTGTCAATGTCGTTGATGCGACTGCATTGGAAAGAAATCTGTTTTTTACACTTCAACTCCTTGAAATGGGTACTCCGCTTGTCATCGCGTTAAATCTTATTGACGACGCAAAGAAAAAAGGAATCACGATCAATGAAAAAAAACTTGAAAAAATCCTCAACGCTTCGGTCGTCCCTACAATTGCGACAAAAGGGATTGGTGTCCATGAAATCGTTGATAAAGCGCTCGAAAAGGTAAGCCAAAGATCGCCTGAAAAAAATGATGCTATTATCTATGGTCCTGAGATTGAGACAAGGATTGAAAAACTAGAACGACTACTGACTGGAGTTTCCATAGGCTATCCACTCCGATGGACTGCAATAAAATTATTAGAGCAGGATTCCAAGATAATATCCAAGGTGTCTGAAAAAAATCCTGATGCTATTGTCGCAGCGAAGATACTTTCCTCAGAAATATCTGATATCCATCAGGAACCTTGTGCAACGGTAATTTCCTCAGAGCGCTACGCGGTTGCCGCACGCATCGTAAAAGAAGTACGAACATTTAAAGAAACAGAAAAACCCTCCTTAGGGGAACGGTTAGACGCACTCAGCATGCATGGGATTTATGGTTATGCTTTGATGTTTATCATTATGCTGTCTATCCTTGTGTTTATGTCGTATTTTGGTGGGTGGCTTTCTGAAATAATACAATATTTTTTTGAAAGCATCAATCCTGGTATAACTGGGTTCTGGGGTGAGTTACTTTGGAATGGCGGTGTTGTTGGATTTTATGCTACTCTTTCGATAGCGTTAGGGTTTATCTTACCATTCTACCTTATTCTTGGGTTCCTTGAAGATTCAGGGTATTTGCCTAAAATAGCCTATCTGATGGACCGTCCCTGTCATTCGATTGGTCTTCATGGAAAAGCATGCATGCCTCTGCTCCTTGCCCTTGGGTGCAACGTGCCTGCTTGTGTCGGATGCCGCATCATGGAAACCAAACGAGATCGATTCATCGCTGTTTTTCTTTCAACACTTGTTCCCTGTTCAGCTCGAACAGTTGTGATTCTTGGATTGGTTGGTGTATATGTAGGGTTCCAATGGGCGCTTCTGCTATTTGTTTTTGATTTTGTGTTAATATTTCTTATAGGACGAGCTCTAAATCGATTTCTTCCAGGTATGTCTGTCGGCATTATTATGGAAATGCCTCCCTACCGTCTGCCATCAGGTAAGGTGGTCTTGAAACAAGCATGGAACCGATTCAAACCGTTCCTGCTCACAGCACTTCCTCTCATTATCCTTGGTAGTATCATCATCGAGGCGATGCGATTGACTGATGTTCTTGCGTTGGTATCAGGTGCGTTAAGCCCAGTTACAGTTGTCTGGCTTGGGCTTCCTGCGTTCACTGGTTTTCTCTTCATCTTTGGTATTTTACGAAAAGAAGCAGCTCTGGTACTATTGATGTCTGCTGGGGGAACAACAGATATTCGTTCGGTTATGTCTCCGGTGCAAATGATTGTCTTTGCTCTTGTCATTATGATCTATGTCCCTTGTATCGCAACCATCGCTGCATTAATACGGGAAACAGGATGGAAACGAGCAGGTCTTATTACGTTTGCAGAGATAGGTTTAGCTATTTTTATAGGCGGGCTTGCGTTCCGTGTTCTAAATATATTTATTTAAAAAAAACCACAACCGGGATAAGTCCATGATTCAGAACATCATTGAAAAATCATTAGCAGGGGATCTATTAACAGAAAAAGAAATCAAAGAGTTATTCAATGTTCCTTTGTTTTCAAAAGAATCTCTGCATCTTTTGTGGGCTGCTCGGAAAAAATCAATACAAGTAAGCAGAGGGATAGCTGAGGTTCATGCGCAAATTGGGCTAAATATTTCCCCTTGTCCAAAAAACTGCTTGTTTTGTTCATTTGCTGCGAAGAATAAGGTGTTTATTGATTCCTTTGAGCTTCCTATTGACGACGCAATTTCTCAAGCTAAACAATTTGAAATGGAAAACGCAAACGCGATTTATTTGATGACAACAGCACATTATCCCTTTGAGAAATATATTGAAACGTCAAAAGAAATCCGACAATCATTAAAGGCAGATACTGTTCTTATCGCTAATATTGGCGATTTTTCCGAAGCACAAGCACAAGAATTAAAACATGTGGGTTTCTCTGGTATTTACCATGCGGTTCGATTAGGGGAAGGAAAAGATACAACTATTTCTATTAAAAAGCGGCTGCAAACAATGGCTAATGCACGTGAAGCTGGACTGCTTATTGGCACTTGTCTTGAGCCGGTAGGTCCTGAACATACCATCGATGAACTTGTTCAAAAAACAATCATCACCAGAGAGGTTCAACCAGTATATAGTGGAGCAGCACGACGCATCCCCATCCCTCAGACCGCCTTAGTACTTCATGGAATTGTAACCGAGGGACACATGGCTCTTGTCCTTGCAGTTGTGCGACTTGCTTTGAATGATATAATCGTGGGAAACTGTACACACGAACCAAACCTTCCTGGTGCTTTTGCCGGAGCTAATCTGTTGTGGGCGGAGGTTGGGTCAAATCCAAGGGATACGATCAAAGAAACAGAAAAGAAACGAGGTATGAGCGTGAAAGATTGTACTCGTATTTTAAATGACGCAGGATGGAATGTCCGAACGAGTCCATCAGAATTTTTTTCAACACAGAAATTCGTATCAGGAAAACATCTATAAAAAAATGGAAAACAGATTAAGGAAACATCTTTGTACTTGATTGTTACTCATGTATCACTGTATTTGAAGGGAAGATAGATTCTTTTTCATTACAGATGATAATTTTATTAACTTGTCTTTGGTTATAGGTTTTCATGGGAAAAATTGGGCGTAGCTGGCAGCTTATGAAGATAAGCCTTGGTGTGCTGCGAAAAGATAAAGAGATTATGATCTTTCCGATTCTCTCCTTTATTGCTTGCGTTATTCTTTTACTTTCGTTCTTTACTGGATTTTGGTTTTTAGGATTACCTTCTTTTGAGACCTCCGGGTGGTTCTGGATCGTTCTGATGGTTGTGATCTATTTTCTTTTGTTTTTCATCGTGATTTTCTTTAATACGGCTATTATCGCCTGTGCGAACATTCGTTTAAGCGGTAGTGACCCAACAGTCTCTGATGGATTACGTATTGCCTCGCAGAACATTGGTCGGATCTTTATCTGGGCGATTATCTCAGCAACCATTGGCATGATCCTACAGGCAATCCGTCAAAGAGGGGGTTGGATTGGTCGAATCGTCGCTGGAGTTTTTGGTATCGCTTGGACTTATGTCACGTTCTTTATCATCCCTGTTCTCATTTACGAAAAAAAAGGAGTCGCATCCTCTATCAGGCGAAGCGCTTCGTTGTTCAAGCAGACCTGGGGTGAAACCATCATCGGATCGTTTGGATTTACCATCATCTTTGCGCTGCTTGCACTTCTTGGTATTCTTCCTATATTTCTTGGGCTTTCACTTGGGAACTCAACTGCGCTGGTCATAGGTTTTCTTTGTGCGTTTCTCTACTGGGCAGTCATCGGGGTTATTGCATCGGCGACAAACGGGATTTATATCGCAGCTATGTACCACTATGCGACGAAGAAGCAGCTTCCATCGGAATTTGATTCCTCACTTCTACCCCAACCAATATCAGGGTTCTAGGAAAAAGAAGATAAAAGCCATCGTTTACTTTCTATAAATAATCGCAGAGCCTTTTGTTTGAATTCGTTCTAATATGAGATAAATCTCTTTGGTTGTGGTTACCTGTTGAATGTCGTTCTTGAGTTTTTTGATATCTACACATGATGAAAAATAATACGGTAGGATACTTCTCATCCGAAGAATCGCCCATTGTTCACCATAAAACTTCTCAAGTAATGTAAGGTGATTACGACACACGTCTTTTTTTTGCTGCAAGCTTGGTGGGGTATACTGCTTGTGGGAGAAACTACTGAGAATCTCGGGAATCAACCAGGGATTTCCAAGAAGTCCTCGTCCTGGCATTACTGC
Source organism: Thermoplasmatales archaeon SM1-50 (assembly GCA_001595945.1). GTDB lineage: Archaea > Thermoplasmatota > E2 > DHVEG-1 > DHVEG-1 > SM1-50. Next base: position 14,388 of record LSSI01000010.1, on the reverse strand, counting down.
TGCTGCACCTGTCCTCTGGATTACCCCCAACGCTTCAACACCAGTGGAAATCCCTCCATTAGTAATTACAGGCACTGAGAGCGTTGCTACTACGTTTTGTATGAGGTCTAGGTCCAGTGGCATTCCGAATTTTTTCTCCCCGCTTCTCCCGTGAATAGTGAGGGCGACTGCACCAGCATCGACTAATTTTTGTGAGAAAGATAAAGCGTTAAGGGAGTGTTTTGAAGGCCCTAGTCGTAATTTGCAGGTAACGGGAAGATCTACTGTATCTGATACCGCTTTGACGATCTCATAGGCGCGTTCTTCCTGTTTCATTAGACCGACCCCTTCGCCTCGAAGTACGATTTTCCGTGTGGTACAGCCCATGTTAATATCAATGTAGTCAAAACCAAGATCTCGAATAACTCCCGCTGCTTTTTGCATATATTCTGGGATGTTTCCAACAAGTTGAACACCGTTGTACTGGTCTCCTTCAGCGATTTTGAGTATCTGCATAGCCCGCCGGTTCTTCTGTAGGATTGCCCGGGCATTAGCCATTTCGGTGGTGAGAAACGGGGGATGGAAACTTGCCAGAATCACACGATATGGATAATCAGTATACCTGCTTAAAGGTGGTAAGAGCAACCGTTTTTCCCGGAGAATCTTAATGAAGAGGGAGGGTTTAATAACCAAGGACGCATTGCATAAGAGTTATTAAGATATCTTATGAGGAATCCCACCTTATTCATAGCGCACTGCTTCTATCGGACTCATCCGAGCGGCCTTCCAGGCAGGGTACAAACTTGAAAGCACACCAACGATAAGAGAGACGGTAACGGCAAGAACCACAGAAATAAGTGTAATCACAGGAGCAAGATTCGATGAGCCGCCCATCATCATGAAATTATTCAGTATCACCGTTAACCCTTGGGATCCGAAGATACCAAGGACAATACCAACAATACCACCGATGCTGCTTACCAGCATCCCTTCAATGATAAAGATACTCATGATATTCTGATTTGTTGCACCAATCGCCTTCATAATTCCGATCTCCCGTGTACGTTCCATCACTGAAGTAAGCATCGTATTCATAATTCCAATAGAGGCAACTACAAGAGCGATAGAGGCGATAGCCACCAAGACAAGCTGAAGGATGCCGATGATTGATTGAACCGTTTCTAAAATTGAGGTCATTGTCGTGGCTCGTGCGAAATCCTTCCGCCCATGGTTTTGATTAATCGCATCCTGGATACGTGCTGCAATTGGTTCGACCTCGTTGACGTCGTTTACACGTAAATAGATTATACTGATGTTACTTTGACCTGTCAATTTTTTAAAATCACGGGAGTTCATCAGGACAAGGCTATCGGAAGAAAAACCGCTCATTCCTTGTTTAGCAAAGATGCCACTAACAAAAAATTTTTTCCCATTAATAGTGATACGTTCACCAATAGAAACATCAGCCTCAAAGGTATCATGAGCAATCCCATACCCAATCATTATTTGATTCTGATCGTTTTCAGTAAGAAGATCCCCAGATTCAAGTCGTTGATTTGAATACTGAAGAGTCATGACCATAACATCCATACCAGTAAGAGAAATCAAGGTTTTTTTTCCATTGTACTCCGCAAAAGCAGATGCAGAGAGCTGGGTACTTACATCTCGAACTCCCTGGGTCCGCTCTACCGTTGCAATGTCACGATCTGTGAAATATTCACTGGGGGTACCACCTGATCCAAATGATGAAAAAAAACCTCCACCTGTTGATACAACGATGACATCAGAGAGGGATGATAGTTCTCCGGTGACTGCTTGTTGCATTCCCTCACCAAGAGCCATTAATGAGATAATCGCCATGATACCAATCGCAATACCAAGGAGTGTAAGCAGCGATCGGGACATACGATGCTGTAGATTTTTTATCGCAAGTTTGACATGATCTTTAAACATATTCTTCCGTTACAACTCCATCTTGGATGCGCAGCACTCTTTTAGCGCGTTGCGCGATCGTCATATTATGGGATACGACGATGATGGTCTCACCTTCTCGATTGATCTCCTCTAGAATGCTCATAATGTTTTCGCCTGATTTGGTGTCAACATTTCCAGTCGGTTCATCAGCAAGGATAATGGATGGATCGTTTGCGAGTGCGCGCGCGATTGCGACACGTTGCTGCTCACCTCCGCTCAACTCCGATGGTTTATGAGTCAATCGTTTTGAAAGGTCTACCATCTCCAAAAGTTTTTTTGCTTTTTCTGTTCGCAGCTGGCTGTCAACTCCTGCAAAACCCATGGACAATTCAATGTTCTCCAATGCATTTAAGGTTGGAATCAGATTATATTTCTGAAAAATAAATCCTATCTTTTCTCTCCGGATTCGTGCAAGCTCATTTTCGTTTAATGTTGAGACATCATGTCCCTCAATGAAAATTTTGCCTGTTGTTGGTTTATCTAGGCAGCCAAGAAGGTTCATAAGCGTGGATTTTCCTGAGCCAGACGGTCCTATAATTGCGATGTAGTCCCCGTGTTTAATATAAAGGTTTGTTTGCCGCAGGGCGAAGACCTGCAGGGGTGGTTTTCCATAGGTTTTTGAGAGATTCTCTGTGACGATGACATTTGTATTCATCATGCTTTCCGCCGTTTTTTCCATCGTATGTATATGACTAAGAAAAGAACAACAACGACGATGATGATAATTATCGGTGTGAGGCAAGTCAGCAATGATGGGGTAAGTGACATGCCATTTGATTCGGATTGACTGGTTGATCCGCTGGAGATCCCATAACTGGTTCCTGGACCTGATATCACACTGAAAGCTTTAGTTACAATGGGAGTCTCAAAATAATCATTTCCTTGTTTAAATGAGACGATAAACCCGATGAGGTATTTTCCGAAATCAAGCGTGTCCGTATAGATATCAAATGAGGCAGAGTAGACATCATCAGGATCCATAGAACCAATGAAATACTGGGAAGGGATAACAGTTGCATTACAGATTGGGGTGATAAGAACCCCGGTTATTCTCTCTGTTTTTGCGTTATACACCTCAATGCTGATACGAGAGGAGCCTCCCTTTGTGATGCTAATTGGGAAGGTGGTGATGATTGGTGCGACATCCAACGCCTCGATAACAGTGATAGGGACGATAAGGGTGCTTGTATGCAAATTATCACCGTTTTTATAGCTCATGTTAAAGCTAAGGTTTTTTACCCCGGTTCCTAGTGGCTTGACAGAAAAAACAACATCTTGAGACGTATCTTGAGCAAGCGAGCCAAGGAAATAGCTTTGAGGCATAAATTCGACCGAATCTTCCTGTGGATGGATTATGACTTCTTTTACTGCGTTGCTTCTTTTATTTATTACGCTAATAATAAGTTCTGTTGTACCACCGCTAGATATCTTCGCAGGGACACTTTTTTGAATGATATCTACAGAAGCATTACTGACCTTCATGAGAAGAGGATATTGGACGTCGGTGCCACCTCCTACATCGATATCGACTATGGGAAAATACACGCCTTCGCTGATGTTTATATCCGCGATAAGTTCAAAGCTAACTGTTAGTGCTGTTCCCGCTGCTAAAAAGCCGATGTTGTTGTATTGTGTTGTTGCCCGGATTTGTTTTCCACTGGATTGCGCGGGTAGAATCCGGATTGCGTCGATGGTTGCTCCAAGGGTGCGTTGGGTGGTAGTTGTTTCGCCACCTGAGCCTGATGTGGTCGTTTGCGTGGCGACTGTCTCTCCATTTCGTACGTTAAGTGTTAATATCGCGCGATCTCCTGGCATGAGGGTCTCTGGGACGAGTGTATACTCAGTTATCATGATGGATGGCTGTGCGATGATTGTTGGAAAAAATATCATTATTCCTAGTATTACGGTTATTAGAGCGAGTAGTTTTAATTTCATAATAAATCTCCTCGTTTGGTATGTAGATTTTGGAATCGGTAACACACATCTTGGAAATAAGTTTTGCTATTGCATAAATCAAATCATTCCTGCAATGATACAATCGGAAGAAAATAAAAAAAATTAATAAAAAAAGAGAGGATTAGGTGTAGGTTCCCCAGAAGTAGAGGGCGGGGCCAATAGGAGCCATGAATCTGCCGATGAATGAGTTGTTGACTTGAATTCTTAAAAATCCAATGATGGGAAATGTTCGCGTTGTGCCATTAACCATTATGGAGACCCTTCCAAAAAAGATATGTCTTCCGAATATTCCCCGTATGGTACCTGTTCTGTTTTCTGTCTCCCAATCACCCATAAAACGACCACGTCGGTTCCGTAGCCAATAGGAGCCGTTCATGTCTCCTACTATTGTTGCGTTATGACCTTGATGTTCAGGAATACCGATATTTCCTTCAAAAGTCCCGGTTGGGTCTATTGTGATGAATTGGGGACTGGGTTGTATTACCTTTGGTGCTGCTGCTGCAAGTGATACACCTACGAATAAAAGACAAAGACCTAATGTTACTATTTTTTTCATGTTTTTCTCCTTCCGAATAATTTATTGGTACGTATAAGAGATATTATTATATAAATTTTTACCATAATTACTACCATAAAATAAACGGAATTAGATGGTAAAAAATTGATGCACGTTAGAAAAGCTACCTAGGAGTAATTGCTCCTGCATGACCTATATGTTGTAGTTCCATCAGTATTTTTTATTCTAAGGCTTTTAAAATCTAGTAAAAATCCTGTAGTATCTATCTGTTTACTACCTTTTATACAAAACATGGTGGTTTCTGAAAAAGAGGGTAGAACAATTTTTGTTCTTTCTTCAGCTACAGCTTTCTTTTCGAGCTTATTCCATGCTTAAGTATAGGAGGATGCTAAGTGCAATAATTTCAAAAACATAAACAATGAAATTCAACTCGGTGAACCCAGGTGTCAGGAATGTTCTACTCAAATATGGGGTAACTCGAATATAGTCTGTCGCTATGTCATGCAGTGAGAGAACCGAGAGAACTGCGCGGATGAAAAGCGCGATGATAAACATATTCATTCCAATGAGGAATCGTGATTTCGTTTTCCTATAGGAATCATAGTATACATAAAGAAGTCCAATAAGAAGCATGATCTCGACAGCTAAGCAAATAAGAGCTCCAGTATAGTACATAACAGATCTATCAATGCGCATTGTAGGAATTTGTATGGGGAGTTCGTTTAGTTCTGTTAGAATTATTTGAAGACTAAATATTGAAATGCCGTATCCGAGGATAATTCCGATGATGATTAATCCGATGATTGTGATAATGGCTTTGGTTTTGGGATTTAATTTATTTCTAAAACGTGTATCATTCATTTCTCTTCACCATTCTGATTTTTTTTATATTTTTCATCTTTACTTATCTTACCTACGATTTCCTTGAAGAAATGCATATTTTCCTCAAGCAGTTCAGAGGGAAAGTACAGGGTGCCATATTTATTTCCCATAGTTGTGATCAAATGGTTTTTTTCTAATGTCTCAAGGTGATGTCTAGTTGTTTTATAATCGAGGTTTAAAAGAGTTGCCAGTTCGTTTGCATTCCGTGGTGTTGTAATTAGTTCTTGAAGAATGCGTATCCTATTAAAGCCTCCTGCTGAACCAATAAATATCCACCAGAGGAGTCGCTTCGCAGCACGCATAGCTCAAGTCCTATATGTATCAATGGTATTTAATTTAGATGAGAAAAAGGTGAGGGCTGTTATGTATTTGGTATGAACTGACCCCAAATATGAGACGTAGATCCAAATACACCCAGGATTCGACCAACAAATTGATTGTTACTATTCTTCATCATATATCCAACAAGTGATGTCTGATGACCCTGTGTAATCTTATATCCGATAATGATTTTATATATGAAATACGCCTTGATTTCCCCAATTTTTACGTTATCGGAATTCGTAAGATCACCTGAGATTTTTGTAAAAACACCTGAGGTATACACACCATGCATGTAGGCATAGACAGAATCAATGACAAAACCATGCCCCCAATGTCCTCGTCCCATTCCTCCTGCAAAGGTCCCATCGTCTGAAAGAAGCAGAGGAGAGAATAGTAAAGAGTGGTTTTGCGTTGGGAAAGCTAGAACTGTTGGCATCGAGAGAATAATAGCGCATAGTCCAATAGCGAATAAGGTTTTTTTCATAGTCTCACATTCCTTTAAATATTTTTTAATAGATGAGATTCGCTTATTGTTTTTATTTTTTTACCCAAAAGATACCAGAATTAAATAGATATCTTTTCCTCTGGCACATAGTATATACTTTTTTATTCGTTAATACTAAACAAGAATCCTGTGGTTTTTTAACCACGTGATTTGCAGATATCAAAAAATAATAGGAGGAAGAGATAAATATGTTAGACCGAAGATTTATTTCTGATCTTATTTAATCTTTTAACATGTGATAGGTGACAAAAATCCACTTTCAATACTTGAAATCATATTATTAGTTGTTATATTCATTGGATTTCAAATAATATAGGAGACTAAGATAAGACCTGGAACTGATGTTCCCACTATCAAGCCAGAGCAAGTTGAGATGTTGTTACTTTCCATCCTAACTTATATCCCTACATTTTACATAGAATAAGAAATACTATGATGCATTTAGTTTTTCATTTTTTCCACGCACTGGATGCGTATAATTTTCAAATAATTCGCTTTATTTTTATCATATCTTCGGAATAGTAACATCAAAAAGCATCGGCTTCCTGCAAGAAGAACAGGGCAATATAAATTTATTGAAGCCACCAGTTTTATAAAGGAGTATTTTTAATTTTCTTAGTCGTTGTCCTTCAGTTCTTTGTTCTTCTGTTCTTTTTTGAAGAGCATCCATTACTTTGTTATTTGTTCTTGTTCTTCCTTTATTTTTTTCTTCTCCTGAGTTATCTCCTCATTCTGTTTGTCGAACAACTTTTTTAAAGTTTTCTCTATCATGTCAACATTTTCCATACGGTTTTTTAAACCTATGATAATTTTGTGAATGTTGTTATTGATACTGTTTTTATACGTATCAAACTCTGCTTCACGTTTTTTTATTTTTTCTTCTTGCTCATCAAGTTTTTTCTCACGTATTTCGATATTTTTTCGCTTATATTCTACCTCGAAAAACAGTTCTTCAAGAGTTGATATCTGTTTTTCTGATGTTGTGGTAAAATCTTTTTTTTCTTTAGTAAATACATTTCGTTCATGTTTGAGTTGTTCCATACCTTGTCTTACATCATCATCAAACCGATTTGCAATATACTGATGTAAATTTATATTCTGGTAAAGATAAGCATTTTTTTCTTTTTCAAGATCTCTTATTCGTTTTCCTTGCTCCTGTATAAGATCTATTAAATTAGAAAGGAAAAATTGATTTTTCATACTTTTTTCATTTTGTTCCTTGTTTCTCCGCTCAAAATCTACAATAGTCATCTCCTTTTCTTTGTTAATACTCTCAAGAGCAGTCATTTTTTCTTTTTTAACATAATTCTGCTGAATATATTTTTCCCAATACTCATCTCTTTTTTTTTCCGCATCTAATCTCTCTAGAGAGATTCTGAAATCCACCTCATCCTTTATCATTTCTCGCAATTGTTCTCCACGTTTCTCCCATTCCCTTCTCTCTTTATCACCAAGTTGCTTCGCTTGAATAAGAGCATCAATCTCGTTGATTATTTGGTGTACACTATGTATTGAATTATCTACAGTTACATCCTCTCCCTGTGTATGCTCTTGTCTTGTTTTCCCCATTGATTCTCGGATATTATTAATAGTGTTCGGAGAATGTTTTCTTTCTTTTCCAATTCGATAATTACTTTTTCCCTGCTTAATTAAATCTTTTATTTTTTTTCTTTCTTTATCGTCTAACATTCTTAAAATTAGGTTGTATCTAGTATAAATATTTTTTTTATTTCTAGGTTTTTAGTCATTTATCTTTCAAATTCTATCAATAAGTAGTTCATATTCTTTCAATATCTTTCAGTTTTTTATACAAAACTCTTTCAATTATCAGTCATTTTTCCTATCATTTTTCATATCAAATTGAATGAAACGAGCTCGTCAGAAAATATAACAAATAAGCTCTGTATTATACCGAGAAATAACCATGGAATAAAAACCATTTATAACATGGCTGTATTTGATGTATTACATAAAATTTTAAAGTAATACTAATAAAAATCAGCAGAACAATGTATATCCAAGATATGATACTAAAAATTACCAATAGGAAACGACTCTGATGGATGCTTGTTATGGTAGAAAATCCTATAGGGAAAAAAACAAATTACTTGGATCATATTACCGATGGAATAAGTAACAAAAGACGTCCTTAGGAATTGGCAAATTCTTTGTTATCTCCAATATAGTTGACATTATCTATGAGGTTCTTATTACAAAACAATCCTAAATTAAGCGTGCCATGAGTTATACTTTCCATTGCGTGGAGGATGATGGAGGTCGACTACTTTTTTATTTTGTGGGTTAGGTACCCTGAACAAAGAATGGTTAACTAATGCCTCACTATTATGTGTTAATTTTATCTTTGGATCTAGAGAATTTGTTTCAATATGGATAAATGTTGTCAAACGACCTTGTTATTAACAAGCATTAAAATGGTGGTGATTGATAAGAAATGCTGGAAAAACAACATAAGAATCTTGAGCACGACTACTTAGGGTTCTCCAGAGTCATCCTAGAAGGAAAAAAATCATTTTAAAGTAATTTATTTCGGAATACTTATGAATTTTAAAACTATATCAGGGTCAAGAGGCATCTTGTGGATATCATACTCGTAGCGGTATTGGGTGGAGTGGGAGCTCTTGGGTTTTATATGGCTTGGAACATCGGTGCCAATGATGTCGCCAACTCCATGGCAACCGCGGTTGGTGCACGAGCTATTACATTTAAACAAGCGGTCATTATCGCGGGTGTACTGACTTTTTTAGGTGCGGTTCTGGTAGGGTCTCATGTTACTGAGACAATCAAAGGGAATATCGTTAATCCCAATATGATTGGTGATTCCCATGTACTGATGCTTGGGTTCATTGCTTCCCTTCTTGCTGCATCATTCTTTGTTACCTTGGCAACCTGGAAGGAAATGCCGATTTCAACGACGCATTCGATCATCGGTGCATTAGTGGGGTTTGGTATTATTGCGGGAGGCGATGCTTGTATTAATTGGGGAAAACTTCTTGAGATTGGGGCTAGCTGGATTCTTTCACCGATTTTTGGTTGCATCCTCGCGTTTCTTGTTTTTAAGGTTATTGTGAAACTGATTTTTTCACGGAAAGATCCTGTTGAGTCCGCGAAAATAGTTGGACCTGCTATTATTGGTATCACGATCTGTCTTATCATCATCTCCCTATTTACTAATACCAATGTTGGAGCAATATTGGGAATTACAGAAATGTATCTGATTGGTATTATTTCCGCTCTAGCTGGAATTCTTGTAACTTTTCTTTCTGCCATTTCCCTTCGTAAAATACAAGGACGGTCATTCCAAGATTATGACACTGTTGAATTATTATTCCGGAAGCTCCAGATTGGCACGTCTTGTTTTGTTGCGTTTTCTCATGGTGCAAATGATGTAGCAAATGCAATCGGGCCTGTTGCTGCTGTCTTGGCACTCTCTACAGGTAATGATGGTTTTAATGCCTTACAAGCGGTGCCACCATACCTTCTAGCACTAGGTGGTTTGGGGATTGCGCTTGGTGCAGTTACCTGGGGGCATCGTGTTATGAGAACTGTTGGTGGCCGGATTACCAGCCTTACCAATACAAGAGGGTTTTCGGTTGATTTTGGCGCAGCAACAACGGTGCTTCTTGCATCAAACCTTGGGCTTCCGATATCAACATCGCATACTGTTGTTGGTGCAGTGATTGGGGTTGGACTAGCTAGAGGGTTAGCTGCCATTGATCTACGTGTGATAAAAAAAATCATTTATTCATGGATGCTGACAGTTCCTCTCGCTGCCATCTTCTCAGCAATAATCTTTATAGTACTTCGTATGATTCTATAATTTAGACGATGTGATAGTATGAATAAAACACATGATCATTTCAGAGTACCTCTATCTGATACATATCGAAGGAAGTCCCCATTTGACCTATTGGTCGAGCATATGGGAAAAATACGGGAATGCATTGATTTGTTAACAGGTGAAATGATACAATACTACAAAGGTGATTACAAGGGATTTTCAGAGCTTGCCAGAAAGGTCTCAGCATTTGAACATGAAGCAGATATCATCAAAGGCAACATTCGGAATCACCTCCCACATTCTCTTCTGATGCCAGTTGATAAAGGGAAGTTTTTATGGGCTTTACGGGAGCAGGACGCGATTTTGGATCACGCAGAGAACCTTGTTCAAATGCTTGATATGAGGCATACAAAAATTCCAAAAGAACTGCAAGGGTTATTTATCGAACATATGATGTTAGTTGCACAGACGGTTAAGACGATGGAGGATGCCGTCGAAAACATCAAAGATTTGGTTGAATCAGGGTTTATTAAAAAAGAACGAGAAGAGACAAAAGGATTTATCCATAAGGTCCATGAAGCGGAGTATAAAGCGGATAAGAAGAAATATGATATGACGAAAAAAATCTATCAGATAGAAAAGAAACTCATGCCTATGGATGAGTACCATCTGCTTAAGATAGCGGACTGGGTTGATGATATTGCGGATCACGCGGAGAATGTTGCTGACTGGTTACGATCAATGATTGCACGGTAAATATTTCTTTATTTCATCCCTGTTTTTGTATTAATACCTTTATTGTTCTAATCAAAAACAATTAATGGATAAGCCTAGACAATTGGACATTCATTCTATGATGTTATTTCTGTTAAAACTAAAGCCTATCCCTCTATAAAAAATATATAGAATATATAGGAAATGATAATATAGAGGGTAACTATGGATCAAAACACGATTAGAAAAAGGTAAAAAAAAAAATGACTGGAAAAGAAAAAAGATTAGGGTTTTTCGAAAAATACCTTACGCTCTGGGTTGTTCTCTGTATCCTCATTGGTATTCTTATTGGACGAATGAACTCAGGACTTTCCGAGTTTTTAAACACTTTGCAAGTATATCAAATTTCTCTACCGATTGCAATTTGTTTATTTTTTATGATATATCCTATCATGGTTCAGATTGATTTCAAAAAAGTCATCGAAGCGGGAAAAACCCCAAAACCTGTTCTTTTAACTCTTGTAGTAAACTGGTTGATTAAACCCTTCACCATGGCGTTTTTTGCTTGGTTGTTCATGAGCATTGTGTTTACAAAATATCTTGAAGCTTCTTTGGCAGAAAGTTATACGGCTGGGATGATTCTTCTTGGTGTCGCTCCGTGTACAGCAATGGTGTTGGTTTGGAGTTATCTCTCTAAGGGAAATATGGGACATACACTTGTGATGGTGGCGATCAACTCACTAACCATGTTGTTTTTATATGCACCACTTGCAGGTCTGCTGCTTGGTATCAGCAACATTGTTGTCCCCTGGGAGACGATCGGGCTTTCTGTTGGTATCTACGTTGGCATCCCTCTCCTTGCTGGATATATCTCTCGAGTGCAGCTGCTGAAAAGAAAAGGAAAGGAATGGTTTGACGCCTCGTTTGCCCCTTCATTGCATTACGCTGCCATTGTCGCCTTGCTCATTACGTTGATTCTCTTATTTAGTCTACAAGGTGGCGTAATCATCGATCAACCGTTGATCATCGCTATGATTTTTATTCCCTTGTTCCTTCAGAACCAGGTGATTTTCTGGATTACGTATCTAACAGCAAAAGCCATCCGTCTTCCTTACGAGGATGCCGCCCCGTCTGCACAGATTGGTGCAAGTAATCATTTTGAAGTTGCTATTGCAGTTGCAATCATGCTCTTTGGGCTCTCTTCAGGAGCCGCACTGGCAACAGTCGTCGGTGTCTTAATGGAAGTTCCTGTGATGCTGCTGCTGGTAAAGGTAAGTCTTAGAACCCAACAGTGGTTTACGAAAAAACAATGACAACACAAAATCAGGGATCTCTTTTCAAGTTTGATAATACAAGGGTCGAGTAACAACTGCAAAAGACTTTAAAAGGAAATTGATTCACAAGGATGATCATATGAGAATCGCACATATCTCGGATATCCATGTAAATGAAGGTGGTGATTTCAACAATAAAATATTTGAAAAAGCAGTGAAGTTGTTAAATAAATTTGAAGCAGATCTTGTGTTCATCTCAGGGGATCTCACCAGCTATGGGTTACTTAGTGAATATGAGCTTGCTACAGAGAAAATTACGCAAATACAAGGGAGAAAGGCTATTGTCCCTGGAAATCATGATGAGAAAAACCTTGGATATAAATTGTTTCCTGAGTTTTTTGGTAACACAGACTTTATTCGGTATTTTGGAAATTGTACGATTGTTGGTCTTGCGACCAGTGAGCCTGATACGGATAATGGGCGTCTGGGGCGGGGGAGACATCGGTTGATTACACGAGGTATTCAAAGGAAAAAGAACCTCACCTGCATTGGGTTTCACCATCATCTTATCCCCATTCCAAACTCCGGCCGGGAACATAATATTATTAACGATGCTGGAGAGACCTTGGATATCATTTTACGGAATAATGTTCAATTGGTTCTGATGGGTCATCGTCATGTTCCTTATGCAGTGAAGGTTCATAACACATTGTTGGTAAACGCCGGAACGTTTTCCTGCAATCGGACAAGGGCATATTTTGGTAATACATTTAATATCATTGATATCAAAAACAAGGAAATCGTCGTTACCGTTGTTGATATCGAAAAAGAAAAACGGCAGAAAATGGTGAGGTTTAATCCTGATGATGGATGTTATATTAATAGATACTATAATGCGGAAAAAATAATCGATTAACCTTGTTCTGTTCCGACTAAATAGTTAATCACAGTCTCTGAGATATCTTGGGAGTATTCACCAGTTCTTCGAATGCTCTCAACGACATATCCAACCGATACCGCAATGATTCCCTTCTGTTGTAGTACATGGGTATTGATTTCTTCGCAAGCAGATTCCAGTGTTATTACCGATTCTATGGTTTCATTTGAAGCATGGATATCCTTTTGAAAAAATGAGCTAATGCTTTTATTGAAGATATCCAAGGAGAGATTTCCCGCGGTGATGATCCATTGGATTGTTTTTTTATCAAGGTTATGGTCGAGGAGGTGCGGGATGTTTTCTGAGATTCTAACGATATGATCTCCAATTCGTTCGATGATTCTACTGATGAGAAAACAGGTGGATGCTGCTTCTATGGTAGTGTTCATTTTTGCTGCAAGACTTGCGTTTTGTAAGAGGATGTTGTACTGGCGGGCGACGAACCAGTGTAGTCGATCGACATCATTGTCTCGTGAGATAACGTCGGCAGCTAACGTCTTGTCTTTCTCTTGCATTGCGCGCATTACATCCTCATGCATACGTTTGACCATAACGTACATTCGTTTTATGGTTTGATCAAATGGCATCTCGGTTGGGTTGAGAAGATCTTTAAGCACTACTGATTTCTCTGTTTCTTCGATGACTTCGGGGCCAATGGCTAGTTGAGTAAATGAACGTATCACGTTTTGAATAGCAAGGGACAGTCTCTTAGGAGAGGTGATTTTTAAGTATGTATATCCAGCGATATATCCCCCAATGATCTGTTGGAGCAAGTAGGTTGGTTTAGGGATTTGACTGACATTAAACTCTTTTGTTTTTTGGAGTTGTTCTTGCGTCATTTTTGGTGTGAGTAATAATGTACCGTCGGATTGTATATGCATTGCTAGTGGATCATTTTTTTTGATGTGGAAAGAAGTGATCCATTCTTTTGGTAATGTGATGATATAGGATGATCCTCCTGTAAGTTGTACGCGCCGTATTTCCATCTATATTCACCGATTCTATGGAAATCGTCTTTGCTCTTAAAATTTTCTATAGGTCTATATTGATAGTGTATTACTATATATATCATTATAGAATATGGAGAAAAAGTATATATTTAAAAGAAAATCTACCAGTCAATGGTGATTCAAATAAATAAAAAAGTAAAAAATGGTAAAACGCTAGCAATCGGTCTTGTCGCAATACTTCTATTTCTGGTCGTTGCGCTCAGTGGATGTACAGAAACATCAGATGGACTCCCAATTGTTGTGGTTGGTCGTGACAGCGCTTCAGGAACACGAGAATTTTTCTGGGAACATGTCATGGAAAAAGAAAATTTCACAACAACCATGCTTGAGAAAAATTCAAATGGGGCTGTTTATCAGACCGTCTCATCAACCGAAGGAGCAATTGGGTACGTCGGTCTTGGATATCTCGATGAAGAGGTCAAAGCAATAAAAATCAATGGAGTTGAGGCGACAGTCGCCAATGTTATCGCAGGTACATACCCTATTTCACGGGCTCTGAATATGTTTACGAATGGAG
>LSSI01000009.1 GCA_001595945.1 Thermoplasmatales archaeon SM1-50 | reverse complement strand
AACTTGCTTTTAATGAGGGGTTTAGAGCAAGCCCTGCAAATATCACACTTGGAGTCAATGAGAAAGTAAGTATCAAGGTGGGAAACTACGATTTAGAAACCGGTGAATATGCACCTGTAGATAATTGGTTCTTCTTTGCTGATCGTTTTATACGTTTTGACGCTGAGGTCCTTGGTGGAAACCCGGGTGGTGTCTGGTTTGTTAATTTTAACCCGCCAACCGTGTCGTTAAAACAAACAAGTATGTTAGTCACCAATGCGACAATTTCATTGACTTCACCGCCAATGGCAAATGAGCCTATTCAGAATACAATCATTCGCATCACGGTTTATGATACGTGGGCGATGAAAAATCTATGGTGGCCGGATGATCGTTCATATTGGCCAGGTGGAGATAATTATTCCTTTCTTGCCATAACATCTCCAGGGATGTGGTTCCTTGGAGCAGTTACAGGAGGGTTTGGTAAACTCAGTGGACAGACTCTTGTAGATACATATATTGTGGATGTCCTTGTTACGGTCAAACCATTCCATGCAGCGAAAATCCAGGCGCTTCCACCGTCGAAACTCTCTCCAAACGAGATTACTACCATCCCGGTGTTAATTGAGAATCAAGGGAATTACAACGACACCTTCAAGTTCCAAGTCAGAACAGAATATGGCTACCCGTTACTGATAACAGAAAACACTACAATTACGCTTAAGCCTGGGGAACAAGGACAAGCGTTGGTTGGTGTTGCGGTTCCCGCAAACATTCTTGACACAGGGACGCTTCACTCTCTTATCCTTGAGACGTATTCCGCTGAACAACCAGAAAGCATTATCGCCTCGCAACGTATCTTTATTGAAACACAGGGGATTTATTTCTCTGAAGAGAACAGCATGTATTTGCTTGTAGTCATGGTTTTTTTTGGTATTGTTCTGCTTCTCTTGATTCGATGGCGGCGGAGACTTTTCGGTGGGAAGACCCATGAAAAACCACAGAAACCCTGGAAGATCCCTGAGGAACAACAACACCTTCGGCAGCTGAAACGATCCAACAGAGATGCCTATGAACAAGAACGGCGTATGATGCAGGATGAATATACATCCGCGTTACTCTGGTATAACCATCAACGAATATTCGGTCGGAAAAAACCACAGAAAGAACCTAGGAAACAGATTCTTTCAACGCTCTCCAAAAAAGTAATCAAACCAATAAAAGCGATGCAGAAACCAAAGAAGAAAACCAAGGAGAAACTCAAGAAAAAAAGTCCTTTTGAGTTGAAAAAAACCATGGGAAGACATAAAAAGGAGGAGCCTAGACCAGGTGGTCCTGTGGAAGAGATTAGTTAGACCAGGTGGTCCTGTGGAAGAGATTAGTTTAGAAAAAGCTCTTGCCAGGATTAGAAAAGAGCAGAAAAAGCAACTCCGGAGTCTGAAATAACCTTCTATCTTGTTTTCATCTTTTTAATTTAAATGTTTAAAAAAAAGAAAGAAAAAAATGTTTTAGGTCCAGGGGATTAAATTGATATCATCATCAATCTGTATTTCATTTTCATATACATAATCGGGTAAGACTGGTAAGAGTGGCTCTAGCCAATCGGGAATCAACCCTAGAATTGGTTAAGTTTTCACTCTTTCGCCTCGCCCCTATAGGAAATTTGAATACTTTCTTTGTATAAAAGAATTTTTATAGTAGGGTGGTTCTGTGTAATTAAGATTCTGAAAAAATAGAGTTATAAAGATATGTTTTTAAAGGAGGGATTGTTACAAATCACGAAAAGGAAAACCATTAGAACTATGAGAAAAAAAAAGAAGAATAAGAATATCAGCTTATTAATCAGAGGAGTAGTGTTTCTTATTGGTGTATGCATCGTTGTCTTTTTTTCTATTAAAGGGAGAGAGAGTTATTATGTTTCAGATTTCGATATGTTAATTTTCTATTTATCCCTGGTGATTTTAGGGGTCGGGATCCCAATTATAGCTGTCCGAGCAGATAATATCAGCCAATTAATCAGAGGAGTAGTGTTTCTTATTGGTGTATGCATCGTTGTCAATTTTTCTTATTTAGTGAGAAAGAGTTATTACGATTCAGATTTCAATACGTTAATTTTCTGTTTATCCCTAGTAGTTTTAGGGGTTGGGATCCTAATTATAGCTGTCCGAGCAGATGTATAGCTTCCTTTGATAATACTCACCTTAAAAAACGATGAATAAGACCATTTTTATGTTTCAAGTGGCTTTGGGTAGAGATACATGTTTTTTATGGATCTTCGTGAGGTTCACGTTGTTTGTATTTTTTCTCCCCCTTGTTCTTAATCTCATGATTTAAAAAAACTAATCTTTATTATAACGCATGGTGTATTTAGTATCATAAAAGAAAGGTGAACTATAAAATGATAGAATTAACAGAGGCAATAACTCTTTCAAAACAATTGAATGATACCATCAATGGAAAAATTATCTCAAAAATCATTGCAGCTCATACAAAACAAAAATTAACATGGTATTATGGAAATCCTCAGAACTATCAGCGTCTTTTACATAAGAAAAAAATTGACTATACAACTTCGTTTGGCGGATTTGTCGAAATTTCAGCACAAACAATGAAGATTTTATTTAGAGATGGTGTAAACCTTCGCTTTTTTGAAAATCAGTCAAAGATTCCAGAGAAGCATCAACTGTTACTTGAGTTTATTGATCACTCAATGCTTGTGGCATCTGTGCAGATGTATGGAGGAGTTGGCTGTTTTATTCGAAATGAACTAGATAATACGTATTATACTGTTGCGAAAGAAAAACCATCGCCACTCTCAAAGGAATTCGATAAAGAGTATTTTACTAGACTCATACGCGGTGGTCATGTGCAGAATCTTAGTATAAAAGCGTTTCTTGCAACAGAGCAACGAATACCTGGTTTAGGAAATGGTGTGTTACAAGATATTTTATTCAATGCAAAATTACATCCAAAACAAAAAATAACTCATATCTCTGAAAAACAAACACAACATCTTTTTGAATCTATCAAAGCAACACTTACTGAAATGGTTAACAAGAATGGAAGAGATACAGAACGAGATTTGTTTGGGCGTCCTGGTGAGTATAGAACAAAGATGTGTAAAAACACGGTTGGAAAACGATGTGAGATCTGTGGTTCAACGATTATGAAAAGCAATTATATGGGTGGGAGTATTTATTTTTGCCCTGGCTGTCAGACAATATAACTAAACCATATTACTGCTTCTGGTTCAAAGAGGTTCTCCTGAGAAACCTTACACTCAAAAGTAACAGATTTATTCAAAGGGCGGGGAAGGATTTGAACCTTCGTATACGGATTTGCAGTCCGTCACATAGACACTTTGTTACCCGCCCAATTTCGTTTGATATCCGTGCTTCGGAGTTTTTAAGTGAATTCAGTAACTAGTTATAATTGTTTTGCTAGTTGCTTTGTTGACAACGTACATTACGTCATTAAGACAAATGTCAAGTTGTTTTAAACCCGTGTCACTGCTTTCACTGTTCCTATAGTAGTTATTTTTAAGCGCAGTGGAAGGAGCTTGAATGTTAAATAAAAATACCCTATAATGAATTTAGCGGACGAAAATTCAAAGTCTACCAGAAAAAAATAGCTGGCTTATTCAATAATTGAATCGTTTTCTAAAAAAGTTTATTAAAGTTCAACAGATATTCATTGACGGCCATTGGAGGCTTCTAATATGGAAAAAAAGTATATCATTTGTGGAATTATCATCCTGTTTTTTATTACAGGATTAAATGGTTGTTTTGGACCGACGACTACTGATTATTTTAATGCATCATATATAGTAAATGAACAAACAATTCTGACTGTTGTAAATATCAATGGTCAGGTTGAAATTACAAGTTGGGATGGGGATAATGTGACGATCAATGCAGTGAAAAAATCATCGTTTGGACAAGAAGAACTTGACAAGATTGATATCAATGTTACATTTTATGGAAATTATCTGAATATTCAAACAAAGTATACAGGTCTTTCAACAATTCGGGGCAGTGTTGATATGAATATTAACGTACCTCATAATATCCATATCGAATCAGTCAAGACTTCGAATGGAGCAATACAGATAGCAAATACCAACGGAAATATAACAACATCAAGTTCAAATGGAGGGATTTTCATCAATTCCGTTGATGGTTATATTTCGGCGGAGACAAGCAATGGGCATATCGAAGTCAAAGGAACCACGGGGATAAAAGATACTATTCGTACGTCAAATGGTGCAATAACCGTTGAGATGGCTGATATTTATGATGATCTAATAATAGACACGAGTAATGGTCCAATTACGGTGTATGTTAATCCATCGTTAAATGCAACGATAGAAATGACAACATCAAATAGTCAAATCACCTTTGAGGGTATTTCTCTTGACGTAGATTTACTGGAACAGACACATGTCATTGGAACGCTTGGCTCTGATGGTCACAAAATTGATATTCATACGTCAAATGGAAAAATTCAGTTACTCAAATTGATTAGAAAATAACTATATAATAAGATTATTTCCTAATGAGAAGGGAATACGAATTTACAAGTAAATTTATTATAATACATAAGCGTAAGAGAAGGGATTTGAACTTTTGAATCATATTTTAATAAGGTCAACATAAGTTGAAACCGTATCACTGCTTTCCCGCCCTTTATTTTGTAGGCATTTTACGCTATATATTCTTGGTGATTCATCTCTAACTTAAAAGTCATGGATTTCTCGCTCGAATTTGGTCAAAAAATAAAAAACTATATCTACAATGAAGTATATGCGTGATACGAATGGGGAGTGTGAGAGATTATGGCAGATTGGAATATTGTTGAGGCAATATCTGATGCATTAGGCTCTACTTGGAACGCTATGGTAAATGTCCTACCCAATATTATCGGTGCAATCATTGTTCTAATAATTGGGTATATTGTCGGTCGATTAATTGGCGGTTTAGTTCAAAAAATACTTGAAAAAACCACCCTTGATAATAAAATGATTAAAAATACTATAATTGAAAGGATTTTAAAAACAACTAATATGTCTTTTGAAAAATTGATGGGGAAAATAGTTGCAATTTTCTTTTATATCATATTTATCCTTGCTGCGGTTGATATTCTTGGTATCCAAATGCTTAGTAATTTTGTCAACCAAGTCTTATTGTATCTACCTAATCTTATAGCTGGGATTATTATACTAGTTGTGGGTCTCATCGCAATCGAATGGATTACAAAATTCATTCGTAGTACAACGAGTGAATACAAGGTTATCTCTGCTAATCTTGTTACAACAGTGATACGAATTATTTTAATATTTTTTGTTCTAATGATGGCACTTGACCAATGGATGATCGATACTTCAATTATTTATACATTTATGCAACCGCTCGCTTGGGGTATAGCAGCAGCTATTGCTGTCGCATTTGGCTGGGGTTTCAAAGATGTTGTTGCCGATTGGAGCAAAAGTAAAGCAGAAGAATGGAAACAAACACATAAGTAGAGAAGAGTATTATTCATCTTTGACAAAAGAAATACTAGAGCCTGATATTATTTATTAGTATATATCTTTTATATATCAGGATTGAATATAGACGATCTTCTTTCTTTTTTGTTTTCGCACAAAAAAACCTTTCGGTCTCTGTCTGTAAACCGTGTCACTGCTTTCCCTCCGTATGGTTTTGAGGCTAATCTATTTATAGAAGAACAGTGTTATAAAATATGAGAAATGGGGTAGGAAAGAAATGAATACAAAACCTTTGATTAGAAAAGATTTGACCATTGGAATTATTCTCTTGGTTGTTGAGCTTTCTGTTGCCTTCAGCGTCAATTCAGATATGCTAATATTCGATAATGTCGCAGGTTCAGAGTGTTCATCAACTATGAATATCGATCCTGGGACATTATCTGGGTATGTGACCGATGCTGCGATGCATCCCATTGAAGGAGCGAAAGTGAAGGTCTACTTCCATAACACCTCGCGGGAAAACTATAGTGACGCTGCGGGTTATTACCATGTCACTGATATTCCTATCTGTTATTGTATGAAAAATGCGACATGCTCCAAAGAGGGATATTTCCCTGAATGGGTCCTGCTCGCTATTTATGAAAATACCACGCATGATTTTGTGTTAACACCAAAAGGTAACTGGTTGTATGTTGGTGGGAGTGGACCTGGGAACTATACCATGATTCAGGATGCGATAGACAATGCAAGTGAGGGGGATACTGTTTTTGTTTACAATGGGACATATTATGAAAATTTGAATATTTGGAAACCTCTAACTATAAAAGGTGAAGCAAAAAATACAACGATTATCGATGGTGTTATTGGAGGTGACGTCGTCTCGGTTCAAGCTGATGGGGTAACGATCACTGAGTTCTCTATACAATACCATTGCACGTATCCCTCTTCAGATATCATGATTCAAGCAAACCATACCTGCATCTCTCAGATTATTATGAGCTCAACCAGTAATTGGTTTGGGATTTCGTTGCTCTCGTCTCATGATACGAAAATAATGGAAAATAGTATTTCGAACAAGTATGTTGGTATTTCGCTGAACGGATCCTCTACCAATAATACCATTACTTGTAACAATATCTTAAACAGTAGTTATGGAATGGAAATCAAATCCAGTTCAGGTAATCATATTTATCATAACAATCTCGTTAACAATACAATAAATGCTTATGATAATGGTACAAATACCTGGAATAATACTTATCCCTCTGGGGGAAATTACTGGAGTGATTATTCGGGTATTGATAACTATCATGGTCCAAACCAGAATATACCCGGCTCTGATGGGATCGGGGATACACCCTATGACCTCCCTTGTGAATATGCAATAGATTGCTATCCATTTATGGAACCCAATGGATGGATGAATGAACCACCAGATAAACCAGATAAACCATCTGGTGAAACCAACGGGAAGATCAATACTGAATACACTTACACAACAAAGACAGTTGATGTTGATGGTGACCAAGTCTATTACTTTTGGGATTGGGGTGACGGCTCGACAAGTAGTTGGCTTGGTCCATACAACTCTGGTGCCATCATAAACACAACACACACTTGGACGGTCAAATCATCCTCAGTCAAAGTAAAAGCGAAAGATATTTATGGTGCCGAAGGTCCCTTTTCAGACCCCTTGCTTATTATAATGCCCTATTCATACAACATACCACTGCAATGGTTCTGGGAACGATTATTCCAACGTTTCCCCAATGCGTTTCCATTACTTCGCTATCTGATGAGATACTAAGAAATCACCATCTTTCTTCTGATTTCTTTTTTTCTTTTGTTTTCGCACCAAAAAACCATTAAGTCTATGTATGTAACCCCTGTCACTGCTGTCCCATCCTGTTAAGTGATTTTTATTGGTTACAAACATTTAAATGAAACTACGGGATTACATATTTTGAACTATTTTAACAGAGGGAGGAAGACAAAATACGAAAAAATTATAGAAATAAAATAAGGCTAATGTTCTCTATCACGATATGTTCGTTGTTTATTGTAGGTGGTTTTTCTACAGTATCAATGAAATCAACAAAGATAGAAATAAATCACTCCCCCCTCATAAATATCACTGTTCCGTATCTTTCTATTATAACAATTAAAGCAAACATTACAAATCCCATAGGATACGATGCAACCTATGCGAACTGGAAGATAAATATCTCTTGGGGACCATCACAAAAACTGTGGAAAACTATTGCAAATGGGACTATAGAAAGAATAAAAAACGGGGATTCAGTAATCGTTCAAACTGAACAGTACTTTTTCGGATTTGGCTTAATTAATGTCATGATTTCAGTGATTCCAGAAAATATACCAAGTCGAATAAAGACATTCGATGGATTTAAACTTGGGCCATTAATCTTTCTTTCACAAAAAAACATAAATCAAGAACTTGGTATGGTTTCCCTGAGTCCCAGATAGAGATAGATGTTCTGATGAATTTTTGTGAGATTTGCGTTATTTCCGTCTCTGTAAATGACACGTAGTTTGTTGGTGTCCGAAAGGAGTCTTCGTAGTTCTTACCCCTGTTGTGCAGTATTTTTATCTTTTCGATGAATTATCTTACTAAACATAAAGAATGAAACGATGCTGATTTTATGCTAGTGGATCAATAATGCCGTGGTTGCAAAGTTCTGTTATCCATCATCCCAGGTCTCAGCTTTATTCATATGCAAAATCGGATGATAAAAAAAGAGAAAAAAAGGACTCGAAAAAGAGTTTTTTTTATTCTTGAATGATTTTGATGGTGGGTTTGAGTAGGAATTTCCCGTTACCGGTTTCATGTATTGACTGATCGACGAGGAAATCCAATGTCAGCACCGTGGTTTCATTCTCCATTATTACGAACGGGTGAGTTAACTTGATTTTGTTGGAGGATATTTTAAGGGTATGTTCTTCTCTCTCGCCACTTCTGTTGATTGTGATTTTGGCTGATTCAACCGTTAACCGGATTTGGGTGTATTTGCCTGCGGTGAGATTTTGTTCTCCGAGGAGTGCGCTGACGTTTTGTAAGGCAATAAGATCGAAGGTCTGTGATTCGTTAACAATGATATGCCATCCTGATTCGTTGCTGTCTTCTTCATAGCCGATGTAGGCGTTGGTTTGTGCCCAGGCGGTGGAATTGTTATGGTCGGTCACCGTAAGGTTTACCACGTAGATGCCTTTTCCTGAGTAATTATGGGATGGGTTCTGCAGGGTCGAGGTGTTACCGTCGCCGAAGTCCCAAGACCAGTTGTAGGGTTCCTGACCATCAGTTGCGTTGCCGAGGAAGGAGATGTTTTCTCCGATGTCTGCTTCATAGGGGCCGTTGATGCTGGCATTAAAAGCACCTCCGCTGGAGGTCTCATTTTCGGTTTCGTTAAGAATTCCTGCAGTATGTACCTGCACCTCAGAGATGGTGATGTTTACATGCAGGATGGTGTAGTCTCCTGGTTTGTCTTTTATGTAGAGTCGGAGGGTCCCACTGCCGAGTTGTGTTTCATATCCTTGTTGCTGCTGTTGAACGCATCCGCTCAGGATAAATCCGCCTGCAATCACCGATATCACAACAATGATAGCGATATTATTTTTCATCATCTTTCATCACTTACCTGATACTATTTTTTTTATTTATTTGAATATATTTATCCTTCCTTATATTTAAATGTTATATGACAAGGCTTATCCATATTTTAATTGAAAAGAACTGATTAAGCCATTCACACGGGGGGATCGCACTTACGCTAAAAGAGATTAGTTAGTACCATGATTCTGGAGTTCAGTGAGGAGTCGTTCGCAGTCCCAGCATTCGACCCCAAGTATGTTTGCGAGTTCTAATGCGGGTCGGGTGAATCGGTGAGAGACGATAACCAAGGTTTTTCGGGTTGCCAGATAGTATGCCAAAGCTGCATAGAATTCTTCAATCGAGACTCTTCCTTGAAATTTTTTTATTTGAGAATATGATGTGATTATCAAATAATTTTTTTTTATTATGTTATGAAATAAGAACACAACGTATTTTTATCTCCATCTAATATCCTTTTGATTAAAAATCGTGATTTAGTAGGCATTTTAATGTCAACAAATGAAATGAACAAGTATTCAATGAGTCCATCAGGTGAAACATTCCTTATGCCGCAGAAAGATGATTATGATTTGGAGTTTCAGCGTATTAAGGAGCTTACTGTCAAAGCGAGAGCGGAATACAAAGAAATTGTTGTGGTTTTGGGTGTGGGCTTTGTAGGTTCTGTTATGGCTGCGATTATCGCTGATACGAAAGATGAACATGGTAACTTCAGTAAATTTGTAATTGGATATCAGCGACCAAGTACCCGCAGTTACTGGAAGATACCATTGTTGAATCGCGGTGAATCACCGGTTAGAGCGGAGGATCCCAGG
Source organism: Thermoplasmatales archaeon SM1-50 (assembly GCA_001595945.1). Lineage (GTDB taxonomy): Archaea > Thermoplasmatota > E2 > DHVEG-1 > DHVEG-1 > SM1-50. Next base: position 254 of record LSSI01000009.1, on the reverse strand, counting down.
GTAAACGATCTTATTTCACGAGGTGTGCTTCAGAATAAAACCTTGATTGCGACATATACGAGTGAATGTCTAACTTTAGCAGATTGTGTTGTAGTGGATGTTCAGTGTGATTTTGCGAAAAAAGATCTTGGGAATATGAAAACCGGTGCGACAGATATGGCGGCTCTTGAGACGACTTTACGCGTCATTGGGCAAAAAATTCAACCTGGTTGTCTAGTGCTGATTGAAACAACAGTGCCGCCGGGTACAACCGA
>LSSI01000008.1 GCA_001595945.1 Thermoplasmatales archaeon SM1-50 | reverse complement strand
GTTGTGTGCTGCAGTTTCCCCAACTTTCTCAGCAGAAACAGTTTTTTCCCCAAGGACAGTTGACCCTAGAATTGTCGGTCCTGCTGCAGACCATAAAGTGATTCCGGTCCCAGATGATGATGAGGGTGCTGCATCAATTTGAATCATGGCACGGAAATTTTGTTTCATCGCAGTTTTTATCGCAGCATGTTTCATTCGCGTGCTGATATGGTCAGGAAGATTCGCACGATGAATGATACCGTTTATATCTGTGAAGTTTTGTGATTCGCATGCAGAAAACATATGAAGTTTTTCAACGGGATGAATCGTTAGTTCTGTTTCCCCACCGCCGGTTGGATAATAACCACGTTTGATTAATTTTACCTCGGTTTTGATGCCGATTTTAGAGATAAGCGGTAGGAATATATGGGCAAAATAATCCCATGAGGGTGCCCATCTCACATCGGTTCCACCCCGAAGTCTTATCGTAAGTGGTGCTGATGTGTGCAACATGCTAAGCAGGCATGCTTGGAACACTAGTGTCATGCTACCGGCGGTGCCAACATCAAAGGTGTAGGTCCCAGGTTTGATATTGCGAGGAGTAAATTTCAACTTTATTGAATGAACAGATAACCCGTCTACATCCGCATCACAAATCTCTCGTATGCAAGAAAGTGCGGTGTAATGTTGCGGACGTAAACCAGGATTGGGTCGTCCTGCTCTGATATTATTTATCTCGATTGGTTGCTGGGTAAGAACAGACAATGCAACCGCAGTGCGGACGATCTGTCCACCACCTTCACCATACGAACCATCTATTGATAACACGTTTTTCAACTCTTTTTTTGAGATAGTATTTCTAAAAGCAATTCTAATGCAGCTGCACAGGTACTCTCTTTATTAGAAAACCGGTTTCCACTGAAGAGATATCGTTTGATAATGATAGTATCTTTAGCGGAAAGTGCGATATATACCAATCCAACCGGTTTGTCTTTTGTACCACCAGTCGGTCCAGCAATGCCTGTGGTTGCAAGACCATAATCGACCCGTGCGTTCTGCCGTACCGCCTGTGCCATCGCTGCTGCGACTTCCTTGCTAACAGCACCATGTTTTTTTAAGAGTTCTTTTGAAACACCAAGCAACTCGTTTTTTGCTATATTACTGTAGGTTATAACACCGCGATCAAAATATTCAGAGCTTCCAGAAACGTTTGTTAGCATATGAGCAAGGAGACCACCGGTGCATGATTCAGCGGTCGCAACAGTCCTGTTTTGTTTTTTTAGTTCATCAGAGACTTTATTAACAAGTTTTATATCTACCAACGAACACACCTCATCAGAGGGAAACTCATTTGTATGATATAAGGTTTCACAAACGTGAAAACATTATATAGTTTAATCATAATCCTGGACCCATTACACTAGAATTGATAGCTAGCCCCGTAGTGTAGTGGTCAATCATTCTGGCCTTTGGAGCCAGCGACAGAGGTTCGACTCCTCTCGGGGCTACTTCGATAACAAAAACCTGCTCCTGTGGTGTAGCGGCCAATCATGAGGCCCTTTCGAGGCTTCGACTTGGGTTCGAATCCCGACAGGAGCATTGTTTCATTTTTTTACTTCATAAGACCTTCTCAAACAGTAGATGCTATTTTCAGAAAGATATAATCTTTCTTATCTTTAGCTAGCTCACAGTTAAACTTTTTATAATCAGGTTTTTTTAGAGTATAACATACAGGAAATAAGATCTTACGTAATTGAAACTACCAATTGATTTCCTTAAAAATAAACCATATTAGAAAAAAACTCTTACGAACAGCAATCATTGCCGAATTTGATGCAGTAAACCTGTATGAGGAGGAGGCAGCATTAACAACAAACAAGCAAATCAAGAGAATTTTGTTCGATGTTGCTAAGGCAGAAAAAGAACATGTCAGTGAATTTCAAACCTTCCTTCTTGGGTTTGATATGGAACAAAGCGAGGCATTAGAAGAAGGTAAAAAAAGAAGCAGAAGAACTCAATTCATAATTTTTGTAAGTTTTGTATATATCTGCCTACGCTTGTCGTGAAGAAGATTGGTTTTCGAACCATAATATGTTACCTATTTATTATTTATTTCGTAATCATTTTTGATAGCTATCCGTTGTATTATACAAGCTGCAGTGCTTTCTTTTTCCAGTCTTAAGGTAATAATCGAAATGCTCTATCCACTTCGGCTCGTGAGGTGCATTGTTAATAAATTCTACGAATTTTCCTAATCGTTGCAATGTTTTAAAAGTCACATGATGCTCAATTTGGCATGCATCAGCTTCTGCTAACTCTCGTTCTACGCCAATAATTTCCAAAAAATCTGCGATAATCTTATGTTTTTTGATTAATTCACGTGCGAGTTTCTTTCCAGATTCTGTGAGGGTTGCACCTTTGTAAGGCTCGTATCGTATATATCCTTCTTCTTGGAGTTTCTGTAACATTTCAGTAACCGATGGTGGTTTTATGCCCATTTCAGAAGATATTTTCCCAGTCTTTGCATAGCCATTTCGATTTTGAAGAACGAAAATTATTTCTATATATTCTTCCGTTGTTTTTCGTTTGATCATCTTGCAGCACCATCTCCGTTTTCGTCTCTGTTAGAATAATCTTTTTTTTTATAACCAACTTTTTTTTGTAACGTTCTTATATAAAACTTCTTCCCATTATATTCTGTTTGTATTATTTTCTTTTGATTAAGAAGCGCCTCCATAAGATCCCAACCTGCATTTGCTTTTATCAATAATTCATTTACGGCATCCTCTCGGAGAGGATGTACTGACATGATAGTTAGGAGATCTTCTTTTATATTTCCCGTATAAGCAAAGGTGTTCCCTTCGTATCTAATCAGACATTCAACTTCAATCCCTTGTTCCTTGAACAGTTGAAATGAATTGGTGATGATGTGTTCATCGGCGGATTTCACATATGGTTCTGCAGGGGGTCGAATTGGTATGGATAGATAGCTTGTTTTTATGGGTAATCTGGCGATGAACTGAGCGATTGTTTTCAATTCTTCAGTCTTATCATTAACATTCTGAATAAGCATAGTCTCTGTCATTAGTTCCCCGGTAAATGACTGTGAAAACTCTAAAATCCCCTCTAGAATACGTCGTAACTGTAAGGATCGATGAGGTCTATTGATACGGCGCCAGATTTCTTTATCGAGAGTATCGATCTTAAGCGAAACCCAGTCAGCCTTCGATAGATCCTGCTGTACATCCTTATTCCACAACAGAGATGCGTTGGTAAGAACAGCGATTTTCATTCCCAAGGTCTGAAGTAACTTAATTTCTTTTCCAAGATTGCTATCAAGTGTTGGTTCGCCATCAGCAACAAAAGTAAGATAATCAGCAACCTCCTTTTTTTCTTTTGTTTGCAGCATCTTTTTTCTGACGGATTCTAGGATTTCTTGTGGCTCGTAAAAAACTTGGCGAGTATTTTGCAAGGTCTGTGTTCTTCCAAGTTGACAGTATATACATGAATATGAGCATATTTTTGGTGGAATGTTATTTATTCCAATACTTTGGCCTAAGCGACGTGAGGGGACAGGACCAAACGCTATATGCTTAACTTTCTTTAGCAGAGTCGTTCCCCCTCAAGAATATACAGACTAGAGATTTCTTTGCTATTCGTATCAATGATATGCTGTTCTTTTATCCCTAGGAAATATTGCGTATGTGTAATGAGAAAGTATCGGCGGATAACCTGTTGTATTTGGTTGATGTTTGTATGCTTTATGTTTTTTCGTATATATGAGGTAGTGTTGTCATATTTCTTTTGAAAATACTGTGAATCTGGGTTTAGTATAAGCGTAAGAAGTAATCCTTTTTCTTTGAGGACTCGGTTTGCTTCCTGTATCGTTTTTTGTATGTCTTTGATAAACTCTAAAGAAGTCACGAAGAGCACTGCGTCAAAACTATTGTCTTGAAATCCAAGATGCTCTGCATACTCACATACAAGAGAAATATCTTTGGGAGCGTGGGTAATCATTTCTTTTGAAATATCGAGACCTATGATAGTCATATCTGGGTGAAGTGCTTGAAGTCTTGCCTCTAATAGTGCTGGACCGCAACCAACACTTAATAGGTTTTTACAACTTCTTACTTTTTCATTGATAAATCGTGTTTCTCGTTCTAATATTTCTTTTCCCATTGTTGTGCTGTAAAATTGGATATATTTTTTCACATCGTTTTCCTTTAACATGTTCGTTTAAATGGTTTGAATCATTCCTTTAATTTCTGAATCATATCAATAAGTAGAAATCGGTGACAAGGTTTTTTTCCACAGTAACAATACAGATATACCTCTTCTTTTTCAGCGAGTTTTTTAATCTCTTTTAATTTGGTGATCACGTCAGGTTTGGAGTTTATTTCTTTTTGGTATCGTTGCTTGAAATCTGTTTGTTGCCATGCCTTTTTTCTTGCTTCTGATTCAGCCATTCCTTTTTTCATTAATTTATTTTTTATTTCATTAAACTGTTTTAATAACTCATTCGAAGGTGAGAATATGCTTGGGTATCCTACGGCTATTTTTATTGCATTTTTAGGTAAGGTTTTTAGCTTTGCAACATATGATTCTTTTAACATATTTTTTCCTCTCCAGTTGCTCATTCCTTAAAGTTCAATATGTTGTCCTACTCCGCAGGCGGTATATGTCTGTGGATAGCGCTTTCTTATTTCACGTTTGTATTTTGTACAATGACAAGGACATATGCACTTTAATTTCTCTAAAGCAGATAATGAATGAAACCCATGAAAACCACCAATGATGCCGACAATATCTCCAACCTGTTGTGCCTCATGTAAAATCGTTTCTACACCCGGGTGAGAACAACCAGTAAGCACATAACACCCATTCCTTCCTTTTAACATCAAGGCTTGTTCATCGATTGGTCCTTTTAATCGCCCTGTCGTCCAAATATTTTCACAAATTTGTTGCGGTTTTTCAACACAGATATTGCGGAGAACACCATTTAAAGGATTTGGTTTTAGTCGATAGATGTCACATGTTGTTAAAAAAGGGGATAAAACGGGCAATCCACCATTATGGTCGTTATGTTCATGTGAAATGACAATTTTTCGTATTTCATAGGGATTGAGATGAAGTTTTTCCATATTATTTAGAAGGATATCTCCATTCGTACCGGTATCAAAAAGGATAGTATCCTTTGATGTATTAATCTGACATGCAAACCCCCAATCAGATTGTAAGCCAATCCCTTGCATAAATACTTCATTGTCATATACAATTGTCAATCTCATTTTTTCTGTTCACCTATATGGTTTTTTACGAGGAGTGGCTGCTGCATGTTTCCCCTTATCCGCGAATTATAGGCATATCTTTTTAATATTCGCTTTGACTAAGCTTCTGGTGTCACGCATCATTTGTCAGGGGGTTACTCTACCAACTCTTCAACTTCTTTTTTTCCTGCTTCTATTTCTTTTTCTTGTTCGTTATCTTCCATTAGTAAAAGCGTTTGGAATTCTCCTACATGAGCTTTTTCTTCTCGTGCAATATCTAAAAGTATTGTATGTATATGCTTGTTTTTTGTCAGTGCCGCCATCTGTTCATAAAGGTTTATCGCATCTAACTCAGCGATTATTCCAGCCCGCAGAATTTCTTTGTCAATGTCCTCTGCCCTCGTTTGTTCGAGATGTATGGGGATTTTTGATAACATTTTTTTCCTCCTTTTTATCATTGATTTTCGTTACTTTTTTTCTTCTGGTTCCTTTTTTAAAATATTCTTCATTTCTACATCTTTTTTTTTCTTTGTCCCAAAAATAACATTCTTTTTTGTGATTTTCCCGCCCTTTAAACAAACATATATTGTAAAATGCAATACTTTTTATAATATAATCAAAGCAGGCGCTACATACCAAATATTGTTTTCCTCGTAATGGATGTATATGGCCTTCAAAAAAACGTAGTTTTTTACCACATTCACTACATTTTTCCATGTCCACCCCTACTATATATATTGTTTAACAGCCGCATGTAATGTATTTACAGCCAAAAGAGCACAATGATAATGTTCCTGTGGCAGACGTTCTAACGCCTCGATAAGCTTTGTATTTGTTATGGTATTTGCTTCCTGTAATGTTTTTCCTTTAATCATCCTTAGTAACATATTTCCTGAAGCAAGTGTCGCACCACACCCATCTGTCCAAAAGCGTGCATCTGTTATCTTGCCCTTCCGTATCTTTAGGTATATTTTCAAGGTATCGCCACAAGAACCTTTGATTACTCCTACTGCATCTGGGTGTTTCAAGACTCCAAAATTTGTAGGGTTACGATACTCTCTGATGACTGTTTTTGAATATGCTTGTTCTTCATCATGATCTATTTTTTTCTGTAGTTCTTTTATTGTTACTTCTAAATTATCTTCAACCATTTGGTTTTAACACCTCCTGGATTTTCTTCCACATTTCACAAATATTCTGCGAAAGGTTTCCATCTGAATATTCAACAATACTTTGTTCATGAATCATGGCTTTTGTGAAGTTTGTATCATAGGGAAGTTTACCGACAATCAAAATATCATTTTTTTTACAATACTGTTCAATCTTTGAAGTGTTCTCAGGGTTAATTGTCGATTTATTAATACACACCACTGCAGGGATATGAAAATGTTGTACAACACCAAGGATCCGTTCGAGATCATGAATCGCAGAAAGGGTTGGTTCGGTGACAATCAACACAAGGTCAACACCAGTGATTGAGGCAATCACGGGACATCCAATACCAGGAGGACCATCAATGAGGATACAGTTTTTCTTTTGCTGTTTTGCGATATCGCTTGCAATATTTCTGACTACTGTGACAAGTTTCCCAGACGCCTCCTCAGCCGTATATAAGACTGCATGAGCCATAGGTCCAAATCTTGTCTCAGAAAGATATGCACAACCTGAATCCCGGTCAACCATTGTTATAGCGTTTACCGGACAAACATATGCACAAACACCACAGCCTTCACAGGATTCTTTGATAAGCTCTATATTTTTATCAATTGCATGAAACCGACAAAAATCATAGCATTTTTTACAATAATTACAATGAGATTTATCAATCGATGCAATTGTTAGGCCATGGAACTTCATTGTTTTTTTGATTGTTGGTTTCAAAATGAGATGAAGATCAGCAGCATCAACATCACAATCTGCAAAAACAGTGTCTTTTGTTAGTGAGGCAAACGCTGCAGTAATCGACGTCTTTCCTGTACCACCCTTGCCACTAATCACCGTAAGTTGTTTCATTTTTTAATCATCTCTTGGATTCGGTTGAACATAAGGCCAAACATCTCATGCCATTCATACGCTTCTTCTACAAGAGCAATACCCTTTGAATACAGAAACGCAATCTTTTCTCGTTCAGGAATTTTCATAAGAATTGGGATATTTTCTTTTTGACAATACACCTCCACCTTCTCATCACCGATCCCATCACGATTGATAACTACCCCAAAAGGTATAGTCATATGTCTAACTACCTCCACAGCGAGTGTAAGGTCATGAAGTCCAAACGGGGTTGGCTCAGTGACAAGAATACAATAATCAGAACCGGTGATCGACTCGATAACAGGACAAGAAGTACCTGGCGGCACATCAAGAATAACATTTTTGTTTTTGTCAATTTTTCTTTTCAATGCTTTAATGACCGGAATGGTCTGTGCTACTCCAATGTGTAAAACCCCTTGATAAAAATTGATACCCTTCTTATGTCCATGGTCAATTCTCCCGATAACACGCTTTTTCCATGTAATCGCATCCTTTGGACAAACAAGCTGACAGCCACCGCACGAATGACACAACTCAGGAAAAACCAAGACAGTTGAACGGACGACCGCTAACGCGTTATATGCACAGAAGTCTGAGCATTTTCCACAATACTCACATTTCTTGTTGTCTATCTCCGGGATACTGACAGAGACGTCGTCACACTCTTTTATTTTTGCATGCAGAAAGATGTTTGCATTTGGTTCTTCAACATCACAATCAAGGAATTGGGCATTTCCTACACTTAAGGCAAGGTTTGTAGCAACCGTTGTTTTTCCTGTTCCTCCTTTCCCGCTTGCAACAGAGATGATCATTTTTCTTTCGTCTCCATAAAATCCATCTTTTTGAGAGAGGAAGGAAACCGTTTTCTTGCAAGATCAACATAAATCATCTTATATTCAGTCCACTGCTCCTTGTATTCTTGGGTGATCTCTGCGACAATTTTTGCTGGTACCCCCGCTGCGATTGCTTTCTTTGGGATTTTTGTCTTGTTTTTTACTACAGCTCCTTCAGCAACAACCCCCCATTCTCCAATTTCTGCATAGTCGCTGACGATTGCACCCATCCCGATTATTACCCAATCATGAATCGTAGCGTTGTGAATGATAGCGCCATGACCGATTGTTACTGAATTTCCTATGATGGTTCTTTCATTGGGGCGTGCATGGATAACAACGTTTTCCTCGACAGCAGTATTGTTGCCGATTTGTATGAACCCATAGTCTGCACGAATACGTGCCCCTGGTCCCACGTAGCAGTTATTCCCAAGGTGTACATCTCCAATCACGTCCGCCGAGGGGAAAATAAACGTTCCTTTCCCTATCCAGGGTTTCTTATTTTCAAATTCATAGAATGTCATAGACTCTCCCTACTTTTGCATGTAGTAAATGGTGTGGTTTTGTTACTCCTTTTAATATCCACCATGATGTTCGTGATGATGCTGATCACGAAACGCATGTCTCGCGCATGCATCTCCAGCACCTGCTTTCCGAAGGCGCCCTTCTTGAAAAGCAGAGATCGCATCTTTCACTGTCCCTGAGGCACCGATATACACATCTATACCCGTTTGGTCAAACATAC
>LSSI01000007.1 GCA_001595945.1 Thermoplasmatales archaeon SM1-50 | reverse complement strand
TGATATCTAAAGCAACAAGATACCCAAGGACATGTTGCAGTGCGATTTCCTGGGTGATATGTCTTCCTTTTTTACCTATAATTACCCCTAGTTCCACCTCATGGTGCAGACACTGGGACCGTGACGGGATTTTGATTGTTCCATGGTTAAATATCACTGAACTTGTTGGTTTTAGGAAAAGCAGGGGGTCTTCCGTTATATTCGTATTCATTTCTCGCGCATGCTCTTTGTAGGTCCTGGCAAGGCAAATGATTTTCCCGATGCGTACAAATTTTGTGTATTCTAGAAACCGATAATAAACCATATAACTGCAGCATCAACACAGGTATTAATAGATTTTGTGAAATTTCCGATTACTGCTTCGAACACAACTGAAATGATAAGTATTATAACCTTAGTTTATAATTACAACTTCAATTATATAACATGTACCCTGTGGAGATTGACCGATGAATAAAACATTAATCGTGTTAGGCACTGGAATTTTGGGTGTTATCATCCTGTTACGATTTGTCCTCATGGATGCTGTAACGAACACAAGGTTACTTTTAAACGTCCTTGAAATCGTCGCATTCGCCATTACCGTTGTTGGTATTGTAAAGCGAAGTTAACAACCATCCTAATTTATTCCTCTTAGAATTTTTTTCTTTATAATAGATTTATATTAAATTTTTTTTCCATAAGGTTGGGAGAACTGTTTTTGGGTAACACTCGTACAGGATGTAGGTAAGAGGTGTACAACAACTCCTTAATAACAAAACCAACAGAAGGATATTTACGGTGAGAAAGGATGAATACCTTGTTGGTAAAAGCGTTGAAAAACGGATTTGACATGAGTAAGGAAGATGCAATAGCCCTTGCGCAAACAGTCCAGAAAGTATTTAAAAAAAACAAGGAGGTTGAGGACATGTCGCTTCATAAAGACATCCGCTCCATTTTCTATGAGTTGCATCAAAAGAACCTCCTATTCCTTCGACGTGAAGAGATTAGTGAGAAGGGGAAATCCGTCAGGAAGTACTACTGGTCAATTAATAACGACGGAATTCGTGCTGAGGCTTATCGTAGACCTGTTGAGGAAGCCCCATACGAGATCTATAAAAAAATACCTGAAAACGCCTGGCTTTTACATTCGTGCAACACCTAAAATTTTTCTAGGTTTTATCTTTTTTTGTTAATCTACTTCTAGGAATATCCGCCGATTTCAAGGCTTGGGTCTCCAAGTAGAACATGGGTTTGGACGATTTTTGCATCAAATCGATTTGAGTCTACCGGAAAATTTTGGACATAGCCATTTATTGCGTTGTAATAGGTCTGACCAAGCTTTGTTATGTTTTCCTGGTTATATAAACGGAAGAATTCCACTTCGAACCATCCATCCATGCTTTGGATGCAGTCAGGGATGCTATCATTGTTACTATCACCGATGTTCACACCACCGTAGCCGCAACTTCCGATGGATGCGATTGCGCCTCCACGTGCTTTAACAAAGACCCAGGACCAGCATTCAGGAACCCATTTGTATTTCCAGAATGATCCAAAATCCAGAGGATCTGTTGAAAAGTAATGCATTTTTTCCTTAAGAAGACCTTTGATGAAATTAATTAATGCGACATCGTATTCACTATTGTGGCATCCGCCAACCATTAGTATGGGGTACATATTTCTGTTAGTTAGTCTGAGAACATCCGTGTTCTTATACTTACCCACCCATGTTTTGTTATCATCATTGGTATGGGTTGCCCACATCTGCGGGCTTCCATGACCGCAGAAGTATAGAAATCCACAGCCCTTGCTGATTTCAGAATAAATAGTATTTGTTGTAAGATTCTTAAGAGACGCCCAAATTCGTATTGGGGTATATTGAGGCATGTAATCAAGGGCCTTGTTGGTGGCGATTTCTCCTTCGCTATAATCCGTTCCCCCCTCCCAGGTTTTGTCAAAGGTGTCACCACCCACAACCACCATTCTTGTAAACCATTCTTTTCCTAGGGTGCTATTCTCATAGGTGATTATCTTATTGACCATGGTTTTTACTTCTGTTTTCAACATACATGCTAATCTTCCGACATACACATCTGGTGCCATGTCAACGACATCCTCTTGCGGATGGCCCTGTGGATACGGCCATTCTGCAAAGAGGCCATCATTGTCCGTATCCCAGCTAGAGAAACTCCCGTTTGCAGAATACAGGTCCGCGTAATATAAATCGCAGGCAAATTGGAGTTCTTCATAGGTGCCTCCTGCGTCAGTCTGCAGGTTACTGTATCGTCCCGGTAGTTGTCTGAAGCTTCCGACAAGCATCACATAGGTAATGTTCCATGTTTCTTTTGCGTTTTTTATGAAATATTTTATCTGCTCTTGTTTGTCACGTCCTTCAACAGGGAAATAGATTCCTGAAGTAATATTTTGAAGCGTGATCAGTTTTGTTTGGATTCCATGACTGTTCTTATGAGTGACAAGCGGTTCAAGCAATGACGCATACGCATCATGGCAGATGATGATCATGTCATACGCATCGGTGGATAATGGAAGTGGGTCGGTTGGTTGTTGATAGGTTATCGTAATTGAGATGGATTTGATTGATTGAAGGCGGTTTTGGATTGGGTTGTATCGTACTGGGTTTAGCTGGATGGTCAGAAAAGTCGTAAGAATGTTTTCCTTATTTAGTCCTCCTGTGATTCGATATGAGTACCAGCTCTCAGGGAAAAACTGATTTTTTGAATATATCTCTCTGTTTCTAGATGTGTTCGTGATTTGTTGTTCTTTGAAGAAGGGAACTGGTTTTGATGCTGCCCTGATTTTCAGTCTAAGGGGAAGGTCTGATACACCGTTGATGGTACAATAAAAAGCCGTTATTGTTGCCCCAAATGGTAATTCAAGGGTGGTCATAACAATCGGTAGTATTGGTTCACTGGGAATTGAACTGTATCCGGTTGCTTCTGGTATGTGTACGGTCACAGAGTCGTGGTTTTGTCGTACTTCGGGAGAAGAAAACTGATAGGTGATCGCCGTTGTCTGTAATGGTGATTCTAGGGTTTTTTCAGTTTGAATGGTTCCTGCCTGATTACTGCTGACGACGAGGAACATAGTTGTAAGTATGCTAGTAAGAAGGATGAATTGTTTTTTTTCATACGTAACCTCCTTCATCTATCGAATATCTAACACTTCGATGTTATAAATATCTTTTGTTTCTCTTTTAGTGTGTTTTTATCCATAAAGTTAAATACCTCATGTCTATATTCCACTCGAGCGGTTCAAAGGAAACAAAGAACCGAAGATATAAAAAAAGGAAGTATATAATAATGGAAACAAGAGATAGATCCGGTCGTGGTGGCCGGGATTATGGTGCACCTCGTGAAATGCATGATGTCACTTGTGCAGATTGCGGTAAGGAAACCCAAGTTCCGTTCAAACCAGATGGTAACAGGCCTGTCTACTGTAGGGATTGTTATCAGAAACATCGGCCAAAGAGATTCTAAGTAGAGATATATGTCTAGAATCGTTTGATTGTGGTTTTTTTCTTTTTCTTTTTTTTTGGAGGAGGAAAAAACTACTTTTTATTCTTTTTTTGTATTAATTTTTTGTAAAATGTGTACAGAGCTTTATCTTGATTAATCCAGTTCATGGGTTGTCGTGCTTGCAAATCACCGTTTGAAGGAATAACTCCTTGTGATGTTGTTTGTGTCATACCAATCTCTGTTCCGTAATAGATAATAGCGGGCTGAGACAGTGAAAATTGTATAGCTGCTGCTGCTTTTAATTTTTTTTTGTCGTTTCCACAACTGAAGAGAAAACGGTCCATGTCGTGATTGTCAAGGAACGTTGGTAAGAAAAAATTTTTTGGGAAGGATGCATAGTGTTTTTCTAGTTGCTTATATAATTTTTTTTCAGAGGTTTTTTTGTTTGTTGCATATTGTTTCATAAGCTCTTGCATTTTGAAATCCAAAACACCATCCAACTCACCGATGTATTCTTTAAACACCATGTCTGAGGATGCTCCAGAGAGCCATCTGAGGAATTTATGACGTATTTGAATGGTGCAAAGATCTTGTTTTTTTATACCTCTCATCCAAGCTTCACCGATGAGTACCGCATGTGGAAACCGGTCTTTGATTTCATGGTAGAAGTATCTCCAGAACTTATGAGAAGGTCCGATGACGTGGTCAAGGCGAAATCCGTCAAATCCAAGGTTAAGCCAATATGTTGCGGCGTTAATGATATGGTCGCGAGTGGGTGGGTTGTCAAGGTTGAGTTTTGGGATTTCTTTGACACTAAGAAAACAGAGGTAATGGTCTGGCCAGCGTGTGAAGAAAAACCAGTCTTTGTAAGGACTGTTTTTGTCGTTTTGTGCTTGCTTGAAAAACGGGTGGTAGACTGAGCAGTGATTTGGAACGAAATCCGCTATGATATGCAGGTCATATGCATGTGTTTGTTGTATTAGTTCTTTGATATCATCTATGGTTCCATAATGCGGGTCGACTTGATAAAAGTCTGTGATGTGATACCCATGGTATGCAGAGGTCTGGTAGAACGGTGAGATCCAAAGTGTCGTCACATCAAGATCCAGTAGATAGGGGAGTTTCTCGATGATTCCTCTAATGTTTCCTCCTAAAAAGATTGGTTGGTCCCAGTTCTCTACTGTTTTGAATCCAGCGAACCGGTCAATGAAGATATGGTAGATAACACTATTTTTAATCCACTCTGTATCATTCATCAGAGATAGATGGTTTTATGTCTTTTTTAGTATTGTGATTCTTTTTTTCAAAAATGGTGCTGTTTATATGCCCCAGATTGATTCGTCTATGGGTTGATTTCTATGGAAATGGGTTGTATTGTTCAGCATGTGGCAGTCGAATGTGTCAGTGAACATCTTGCGGATTTGTTTTTTTCTGAGATTCTTGGCCTTCCGAAAGTGAGAAGCACTATGCTTTCAAAAGAGTTGTCCACAGCGATTTTCAGGATTAATACGGAAGTTCGTTTTGTTTTATACGACAATGGTTCCACCCGATTTGAGGTGTTCATCGCCGATAGATCGCGTAAGCCAACCTTTGCTCATGTCTGTCTTGTGGTTAATAAGAAAGAAAATTTTGTTTCCCGGTGCATGGAACAAGGTTTGGCCCCGTTCATTGTTGAGAGAAACGGGAAACAGTTGTTATTCGTTCGTGATTTCACCGGAAATCTCTTTGAAGTGTTAGAAAATAATAAAAATATTAATGATGAACAAAAAGGGAATATTAACTAAAATTCCCCTTTTTCTCTTTTTTCTTTTCTAATCATCTGATTCACAGAAAAAAACCATTAAGTCCATTTTTGTAAAACCGTGTCACTTTTTTCCCTACGATACTTTCATCGACCACGAGATAATTCTAATATATCAGAATCTTCATGTTATTATTATCAACTTAACCAAACATTGTTGTGGTTGTGGACGAAACATGGGTATCAATTTCTTTTTGTCATTGAAGATTGAAATTGGAGTGAGTTTTACAAGGTCTGTAAACCAAAACCATGATGTTATTTATTCTAATAAAATTGAATAAAAAAATTTATTAGGTTGACTTATAAGCGAAATGAAAGATAAAAGGGTTGCAGATATTTATGAGGGAAAATATGCATTTTCTTATGTATATTCCTCTAACTCCCTATATAATTAATATCTTTAATTATATAAAATATTTTGTGAGTTCGTAAGATATGTTTTTAGAAAAAAAATGTTTCAAAATTCATAGTGGATTCATAGTGGAGGCAAGGTTATGAAAAAAAACTCGTACTCATAGGAATCGTTGCCATTTTTGTTTGTTAGGTTGACATTCGTCTTAGAAAATGTGTCAATTCTCCCCCTTCTTAGTTTTTACTAAGGATATGTTTTTAAAGGTGATGATCGTTATGACAATCATAATTTAGGGGGCATATGAGTTGCACAGAGGTTGTATGATAAGGATTATTGGTTGTATAGTTATTGGAACGTCTCTTGGGGTATTATCTATACCAAATATTACTGGAATGATTAGCTATATACCTCATATGTCAACTGATACGGTAGATGTTATAAAAAATTTGAATGATGCTATAAGGGTTCCTGAATGTGTTGAGGTAGGAGATCTGATGTTCCTGGATGCTCGATTTGATGAATCCAATAAATGGAAAGTACCTGGACTATATAATGAACATGGTGGTATTTATGTTGGAAATAACACCTTGGTTGATGCTTGTCCTCATCATGATCCAGATGGTGTTTATGCCTATGACTATTCTGCTTTTTATTCATCTCAAAAGAATTTTGTTTTTTTACGAGTTATAACCGCAAACATGTCGCAAAGACATGCTGCTGCAGCATGGGCAATGAGTAAAATTGGTAGTTCTTATCAATATTTTTTTTCGCCTCCGTGGTTTGGTTTAAAGATTGCGGATACAAATCTTTCTTTTCCAACGGCAGATAAATTCTATTGTATGGAATTACTGTGGGCTGCATACTATAACCAAGGTATAGACATTGATCAAAATGGATGGAGATTCCCTTGGTGGGTACAAGGAGATGATATTATTCATGATGATGATATCGAGATTATTTATGAGAGTATTAGAAATAGCACGGAGATTATCACACCCTTCAAAGGCGTTTATTTTGCGAATAAAAAAATAGTGTCCACCCTAGAAAAAACGATTGTCTTTGGAAATATCACTATTGAGGCTGTGACGTATAATGAGAACGTAACTCATATGGATTTGTATATTGATTCTAACTATAAAGCAACGGACATCTTACCACCATATCAATGGAATTGGAGCGAGCCGATTACAGGGGAAACAGTCATTAAGGTAATCGCGTATGATAATGATGATAATCAGTACTCTACCGCTATAACAGTATGGAAATTTTCCTAAGAATTCGCCTTATATATAATTTTTCTTACGCATAAAAAATCAATATTAAATAGACTTTTGTAAACGGTGTCATTGCTTTCCCACCCATCTGTTTTTTGAAGATATTCTTTTTATAGAAGAACAGTGTTGTAATATTGGAGCGGAGGCAATGCTATGAAAAGAAAACCTACATTAGTTCTTGTATGTATTGTGTGTGTATTAATAATATTGAGTACAATGGTATCGATAATTCATGCTCTTTTTATGGAAAAAACGCTTCGTCCTCTCTCTCAACCTAAATTTGAAATCATGTTTATTGGATCAAATGTTTTTGTTAAAAACATCGGTGATGCGAACGCAACTAATGTTCTTGTAAGACGCTATTTAGAAGGTGGTTTGATAATCTTGGGCAAAGATAAAACAGTGAGTTTCTCAAGCATCATTGTAGGAGAAACAAAAGAAGCAAAAATGGGATTGATTTTTGGATTAGGGCAAACGAAAATAACTGTTTCAGTTTTATGTGATGAAGGAGTAAATATAAGTACGAGTCATTATGCAATGATTCTCTTCTTTTTTATCCTTTGATTTTCGCAAAAAACCAATTTTGGAAACCGTGTCAATACTTCTGTTTCTAAGGAAATGGGAAAAGATTTGAACTCAAGTTTACGTTTAAATAATATTATTTTCTCCTTTTAATCTCAAAAGAAAAATAGATTTATTAATAAACAAATTATTTAAGATTAAAAAATAGGTCTATGAAAAATAGATTTGTGGAATGGTCCAAGAAAAAATATACTAAAAAACAGAGATTTATTGCATTAATACCAGAAGTAATATTCTTTTTAGTAATTATACCACTTTGTTTTTTTGTTGGTCCGTTTTATATTGACAGATGGTTAAATATACCAAGTTTGATATTAGGACCTCTTAATCTTTTTACTGCTATTTTTTTGATCATATTTGGTCTTCTATTTTCATTATGGTCCATTCAGGTCCAATTTAAAATAGGTAAAGGGACCCCAGCTCCGATGATGCCTACACAGAAGTTAGTCATAACAGGTCCTTATCTTTATTGTAGAAATCCAATGTATTTTGGGGCGGTAATTCTTTATTTAGGAATTGCAGTTTTAACACGGTCTTTATCTTCGTTTGGAATAGTAATACTTACGATTTCTGCTATTCTCATATACATAAAACTTATCGAAGAGAAAGAACTTACAGCAAGATTCGGACAAAATTACTTAAATTATTGTAAGAGAACTCCATTTTTTATCCCTTGGATAAGAAAAGATAAAAAAAATAAAATATAGAAGACGAGATTTAAATTCCCCGGCTAGATCTAATAAAAAAAATATTGACTGAATCCGTGTTAATGCCTGACATTTCATAGTATATAAAATTATCATTTTCTGGACTTTACTCAATATTATATCTATCAATTATTGAATGTGATTTATTGTTTTCTCTGGGAATCTTATTAAAATAAAGTAATCTGCCTTATTTGTTGGTTTTTCTATCAGAGAGGATTTCTCGTATCGGGATATACATAAGCAGTATACTGATAAAGGCAAAAACAAGCAGTCCAGGCCACCATGGTGCTGTGTCGAAGAGTGCGAGGTGGATGCCAAGGACGATGAGGACTGCGATGATAACGCCCATGAGTGCTTCTCCGGCGACAAGCCCAGCGGTGAATAACAGCCCTGTCCGTATAGCTTTCTCCTTAGGAGTCACATCTGTTTGTTTGATGGCAAGCTCCCAGTCGCTATGTTCCGCCTGTTCTGCGTTTCCATATTTTTTTTCAAG
This sequence comes from Thermoplasmatales archaeon SM1-50, assembly GCA_001595945.1. Classification (GTDB taxonomy): domain Archaea; phylum Thermoplasmatota; class E2; order DHVEG-1; family DHVEG-1; genus SM1-50. The sequence continues at coordinate 7,141 of LSSI01000007.1, read as the reverse complement.
GACAACGTTAGTCATAGCACGAATGCCACCTCCAAGGAAGATTGGGACAGAAAGGGTAAAGGGAAGGTAGATCCCGATCGCAACAGGGAGTACAGGGAGATTGATAAGGATGAGTACCAATGCAAGAACTGCACCGGCGACCACATAGGGCCAAAGCATGTTTCCATCAAGGATTCCTTGGACGATTCCTTTCATGAGGAAGGCCTGTGGTGCGGGAAGCTTTATACTACCGATGGTGAACGCTTGGTGTAGCACCCCTATAACGATTCCGACAGTGGTTGAAATCGCAATGACCCCAAAAATCATAGAAATCTGCATCACTCCAAGACAAAGCATAAGGAGACTTACGATGAGTAGGATGGTGACAGTTACTCCGGAGATAGGGCAGTTGGAGGAGCCGACAAGTCCAGTGAGGTATCCGGCAAGAGCGCTTGCGATGAACGCAAGGAAAATCGTAAGGATCGCCATGACCAGTGAGACACCGATGAGCCCTGAGAGTATCTGGTAGAGCACAAAAATCGGTATCGTGGTTGCTGTTATAGCGATAAAAACGAGTTTATAATTGAGGTCTTGTTCGGTGCGTTTTTGTGTGATTGTCCCCTGTTTTTTAAAACCGATAATTGCTTCTTTGACGCCGTCGATGAGGTTTGTTCTGATGGAGTACACCGCCCAAAGACCACCCATAAGCATTGCTCCTACACCAATGTATCTAACCTGCTCGCTCCATACCTTATAAAACCCTCCTATTAGGGGCCCTAATCCACTGTATTCAGCTGTTGCTGCTGGCAGACCAGTCACGAGGATAAGCAGTGGTGCTATGATGACCCATCCGATAAGGCCACCGACCAGGACATATGATGAGATACGTGGTCCGATGATCCATCCGACCGCAAGTAATGCAGGTGATGTGGTTGTACCTGCGTAGAACCATGCGTCGTGTTCCTCTCCAAAGATAGCGTATTTTCCAATGCTAAAGATACCATCAATGGTGTCGCGAAAGAGGTTTAGGGCGAGTTGTCCGAACTTAAAGAGTGTTGCGGTTAGTGCACCGAATGCAAGCCAGGTTCCGCTGACATGATCTTTTTTCTGGGTTTGTTCTCCACCGACGGTTGTCGTTAGGACCGCTGCGACCGCAATTCCCTCTGGGAAGGGGAGGTCTGTTTTGACGACGAGTGCGCGTCGAAGGGGAATCATCCAGAAGACTCCAAGCATTCCTCCGATGATCGCGATAAAGGTTGTTTCTAGATAATGTATCTCGTTCCATGCGCCAAGTAGGATAAGTGCAGGGATGGTGAAGATGACGCCTGCTGCGATGCATTCTCCTGCTGATGCGCCCATGGTGGCGATGTTGACTTCAAGGATTGATGGTTTGAATGGTTTCATCAAGGCAAGTGCCATGACTGCACCTGGGATGATTGCAGAGACCGTCATTCCAGCGTATAGTCCGAGATATGCATTTGCCGCTCCAAGGATGATTGCGAGAAATGTTCCTACGAGTACCGCTTTTATTGTTAACTCAGGTAGGGCTTTTTCTGCAGGGATAAATGAGGGGAAGTTCTCTCGCGACATTTTATTCTAACTACTCTATAAATATATGGATATGGGTTATTAAAAGTTAATTGAACTGTTGATTTTTCTTTTAAGGGAGATTATAATGGAATGTTGGGTCTCCGACAATGATGGTATCGCCGATGGTTCTATCTCCTATCATTGCTTCGGCAAGGGTTTTTCCACTAAGAAGGTCTGGCATGACGTTTTCAAGGAAGCTTATCGAGTCTGAAAATCCGTTTTGGGAGAGAAGCCCGAGAGCCATTGCCTGAATAGAGGTGCTTGTGAAGATTTTTGTACCGTACCAGTGCGTATTGATGCTTGGGTCAAGGTGATTGTTGTCTGATTGGTTGGACCACCAGCCTGCGACGTAGCAACCATCTGCTCCAAAGAAGGGTGTCTCTAAGCTGGTGAGGAACTCTGCGGTGAACCATCCCATATTTTTTTGTTTGTTTACGTCGGTTCCTGCTGGGTTGGCATGTCCATGGACAAAATAGGCATTGTATGCTTGGTTGAAAGATGTGATGATTTCTGTCTCTGTTGCATCTTCAGTATACGCAAGGTTTGCATAAGTGCTGAGGTGTTTGTACAATATTTTTGAATTTGTGTTTAGTTCAGAGCTTTCCATGACACATATTGTGTTTGGGTAGATAGTGTGTCGTTGGGTGGTAAATTTTTCAAAAGCAAAGAGTAGTGCTGCTTTTTTTTGATCGTAGGGGAGTGTATGGGTGGGGAGGAGAAGGGATATGCAGATGTGAATTGTGGAGGGTTTGCAGAGAATTCCTTGGTCGGTCGTGTCATAGGCATTGATGTCTCCAAGGGTTGTCCAGGGAAGTGTGCTTGGTTGTTCGAGGTAATCGATGTCCCCTGCTAGTGCTATGTTTAAGTCTTCTCCTACCATAAGACAGGCTTTGAGTGGGTGGGCTTGGTAGGTGGTTTCTATGATGGTGTCTATGTTTTGGTAATTGTTTTCTTTTTCTTGGAGGGTGATGAGTTGGGAAGCCCAGCCGAGATCGTTTTTGACCTCTGTTTGGTAGGTATGGATTGCCGTATGGATGTCATTATCTGTGCTATATTGTGGTGAGAGGATGATAAGTAAGTCTGGTTGGCTTTCAAGTTTTGTTGCATCGTATGCAATTGTCTGTTGTGCTAGGGTGGAGATGATGGGAAGTTGATGGATGCTGAGGATCAGTAGGACGCTTAGTACGAGTTTTGTTGGTTTGTGGGGTGACATTAACTCTATCCTCGTTTATATTGTTATACTCTTTTATTTTTATTATATAAAACTATCATGATATACTCTTAAATTTATTATATATAAACTAATCGTGCAATTATATCTTATAATAAAACTCACAAAAAGGAAAAATATCAAGCCCTTTTTTTAGAATCAAAAAATGACACACAAAACCATACACAAGCCAGTTTGACTAACCAATCTTCATTTATTTTAAAAGTTTTTTCACATTTTTTACAATAAATGGAGTGCTTAAGCCATATTTCTCAAACAATTCATCGGGATCCCCTGATTCACAGAATATATCTTGAACCCCCATGCGTTTAAACTGTATGGACGAACCCTTTTCCGCAAGAACCTCGCTGACCGCTCCTCCAAGCCCCCCGATCACCGAATGTTCTTCGACCGTCACAATTGCGTTGGTGTCCCTTATACATCTCAACACCAGTTTCTTATCAAGAGGTTTGATTGTATGCATGTCAACCACCCGTGCGGATACTCCTTGCTTAGAGAGTTTTTCTGCTGCGTCCACCGCCTGGTCAACCATTGTCCCACAGGCGATGATGCTTGCATCAGAACCATCTGTGACGATGATTCCTTTTCCAATTTGGATATCCTTAAGATCCTGCTTTTTATACAAAAGGGGCGCATTCGCTCGTCCAATACGAGCGTACATTGGGCCTTCAGTTGTCGCCATTAGTTCGACTAGTCGACTTGTTTGCGTCGCATCGCTTGGTGCAAGCACAGTCATATTCGGCAGCACTCGCATTAACGTGAGATCCTCAATCATCTGATGGCTTGCCCCGTCCTTTCCAACACTGATACCACCATGGGTCGCAAAGATCTTCACATTTGCTTGAGAGTACGCCACATCAATCCGGATTTGATCATAAACCCTGCCGGTCGCAAACACGGCAAAGGTGCTGGCAAAAGATATTTTCCCACAAGAGGCAAGCCCCGCAGCAACAGAGATCATATTTGCCTCAGCAATTCCCATCTCAAAAAACCGTTCAGGATATTTTTTAGCAAATAGGATTGTTTTCGTTGATTTTGAAAGATCTGCATCAAGTACGACGATATTACGGTGTTTTCCCCCAAGCTCCATGAGGGTCTCTCCATACGCATCCCTGGGATTAGCCATCTCTTTTTTACTCATAGGCTTGCCTCAAGTGTCTTTTGTGCGTTGTCAAGTTCCTTTATCGCAAGCTTATACTCCATTTCATTTGGAGGCACACCATGGAAGTCAATGTTATTTTCCATAAACGACACGCCCTTTCCTTTAACAGTGTTTAGGATGATCATAGTCGGTTGATTCTTCTGATCACACGCGGTAAGCAGTGCATCAATGATCTGCCCGATATCGTGTCCGTCCACCTCTAGGACATGCCACCCAAAGGAGCTCCAGCGGTCACGGACCGATTCTATGCGCATGACGTCTTCAGTTCTTCCATCGATCTGTAAGAAATTTCTATCGATTAACGCAGTGAGGTTATCAAGTTTATAGTGAGCTGCTGAAGTCGCTGCTTCCCAGATTTGTCCTTCGTCTGTCTCACCATCCCCAACCATGACGTAGACACGGTAGTCCTTTTTGTCAAGTTTGCCTGCTAATGCAATCCCTAATGCAAACGAAAGTCCGTGGCCAAGGGACCCCGTTGACGCTTCCACTCCTGGTATGTATCGACAGACAGGATGACCTTGCAGCATGCAGTTGATTTGTCTGAGCATCTGTAGTTCTTTGACATCGAAATAGCCACACTCTGCAAGAACGGCATATAGGGTTGGGGCTGCATGACCTTTGCTTAACACAAACCGATCCCTATTCGGGTCGCATGGATTTTTTGGGTTATGTCTCATATGATGAAAATACAGTGCGACAATTGCCTCAACGGCAGAAAGAGAGCCACCGGGATGCCCTGATTTTGCCCTATAGAGCATTTCGATGATATGCTTTCGTATTTTCACAGCAGTAAGGTTTAGCTGCCTGATATATTCTTCATCGTATTGCTTCACCGGTTCGCCCCGCCCAGTTAACAGAAATTGAGATAGAACACCTAAATAGTTATTTCATGTAAATACTTTTTGTAAAAATTTACGTAACTATGTATCACATTTCTCTCTGTGTTGATTCTTTTCTTTTTTTTGGTTTGTTTTTTGTGTGGTATCGTGAGTACAGATAAAGGTCTTGATAGATTTCTGGTCTGATGTCTCGTAGTACCGGTCGCCGTGCGCGTGCTGATTCAAGGAGTTTAAAGTTGATATCGCAGGTAATGATGCTTTCTTTGAAATAGGGTGCTTTAATGAGGAGGTTGCCTAAAGGATCATAAACCTGGGACCCTCCCCAATACACGAGGTCTTCTTGGTTTCCTGCAAGATTGCAATAGGCGAAAAAGACTGTGTTTTCTAAGGCGCGTGCAGGAAGTAGTGTTTCAAAATATTTTCTTGTAACAGACGGTGAGGCAGAGATGCAGATGAGTAAATCTGCTCCTTGTAAGGTGAGTGCTTTTGGCAGTTCTGGGAAGTACAGGTCGTAGCAGATGAGTAGTCCAATGGTTCCAAAAGAGGTGGAGAAAACAGGCAGCTCCTCGCCTTGGTCAAAAAAGATTTTCTCCTGGAACGGACCTGCGTTTGGGAGAAACCATTTCTTATATGCATCAACGGCACCATCTGGATGGATCAATACAGATGCGTTGTATATTAGTCCGTCGACTTTATCGTCTTTGCAGGGCATACCAAAGACAAGAGAGCAGTGTTTGGTTTTTGCTATGCGTTGAAGGTATTTGATGGATGGTCCATTGAATGGTTCTGCAAGGTCACGGAACTCATCTTTACAGCGATCTCCGGAGAGGAAATACTCGCCAAAGACGTAGATGTCTGCTTTTGTTTTTCTTAGGTAGCGCTCCATAGTGTGGATGTTTTTTGTTTTATTCCCAATTATTGGTCGCGCGGATATAAGGGCAAGTTTCATGGCGACACCTAATTGTGGTATCGCTTTTTATGGTATAATAGTTATTGATGAAATGAGTGGTTTTTATCGGAATTTCATAAGAAAAAGACCAAAGGGGCATAAAATATATATACTATAAAATATAAAACTTAATATATTAAACGACTATGGGGGCGAAGAATGCCGCTTATCACATTACATGTACTCACATTAGCAATACAACAGAGGCTTAATATAAGCGAACAAGAAGCAAAAGGCTATGCCGAAATCGTCATGGACATGTTCGGCTACGATGACTGCATCATCGATAACATTCTTGATCATTCAGAAAGACGATTGTTTTACCGATTGGAATCTGAAGGGATTCTAAGGACTCGCCGAGAAGAAGCTCTCCTTAGCGATGGATCAAACTGGCGGATCAGATATTGGCAGTTTCAGAAAAAAGTGATTTTCTCACCCGAATCAAAGAAAAAACCAAAGAGCGCCTCTTCAAAAAGTAAACCACTCCCTCCCTATAAATCTCACACTATATATTCTTCCTTGCCTGAGACAGCATGGACCACAAGAAAAACACACTTCATATGAACATCCCCTTACGGTAATCCTCCTCCCTTTTCTAATTTTATTGCCTAGGCATACATCTTTTTAACAGAAACATGATATCAATTATGTTACCATATGAAAAACGATATTGATATCGCCCGATCGATCCCCCTACTCCCTATAGAGGAGATTGCAACCAAAGCAGGAATAAAGGAAGACGAATACATCTGCTGTGGACGATACAAAGCTAAAGTATCACTTGACCTTCTTACCCGGTTAAAACAGCAGAGACAAGGTAAACTCATTTTAGTAACAACTATTAACCCAACTTCAAGTGGCGAGGGAAAGACAACCGTTACAATAGGACTTGCGCAGGCTCTCTCACAGTTAGGAAAAAAGACCATGCTTGCTATCCGTGAGCCCTCCATGGGCCCCATCATGGGGAAGAAAGGAGGAGCCACCGGTGGAGGATACTCACAAGTACTTCCGATGGAGGACATTAACCTACATTTCACCGGTGACATGCATGCGATCACCAGTGCACATAACCTGCTAGCTAGTTTACTTGATAATCATATCCATCACGGCGATCTCTTCCATATCGACCCTCGATTCATTGTTTGGCCACGGGTGCTTGACATCAGCGACCGAGCGTTACGAAAGGTCGTGGTGGGATTGGGTGGTCCATCTGATGGTGTTCCTCATGAGATTGAATTTTCTATCACACCAGCATCTGAGATCATGGCGGTTCTCTGCCTCTGCAAAGACCTCCATGACCTTAAACATCGACTCAGTCGTATCATCGTCGCCTATACCTATGACAACAAACCGGTGACAGCAGCCGACCTAAAAGCAGTCGGTGCAATGAC
>LSSI01000006.1 GCA_001595945.1 Thermoplasmatales archaeon SM1-50 | reverse complement strand
TCAGCACTGAAATAACCTTCTCCCTCATCTTTGACCTTTACACCGACATCCTCAAGAATATATTTTGACTGCTTTTGAACAACGATAACTGGGAACGTCATCCCACCACCCCACATACCACCACCAACAGAAAGCTTTCGTTCGAACACCACAGTCTTTTTTCCTGCCTCTGCTAAATATTTAGCCGCGGTTAAACCCGCAGGACCAGCACCTGCGATAGCAACATCCACATCAAAGTTCTTCCTGAATTCCTTTGAGAACCGTTCAAAGATAATACTCGTAACCTTAACATCATCGATACTAATAACAAACACCTCGTATTTCCCCATATTTTGCGAACATTATTAAACATACCGCTAACGCTTTATACCTCAATATATCTCCACCACTTGTGCTGAAAATACGACGCGTGCGGCCCAATGACATTTTCCAAATAGTCGCTCTTTCGTTTGAAACATTACCGGAACGATATAATCCTGCTGTCTTTAATCGATTTTATGAGGCCTTCCCTGAAGGTTTTTTTGTGGCTCTTAAAAACAATATCGTTATTGGGTTTCTCATCGGCATAAAAACAAGACCAACAACTGCACGAATCCTTATGCTTTCCGTCAAGGAGACAATTCGAAAACAAGGGATCGGCACCGCACTACTTATGCAATTCCTTAATGAGATGAAACAACAAAATGTGACACAGGTTACTCTTGAGGTCCGTACAACAAACCAAAACGCCATTGAGTTTTATAAAAAACAAGGCTTCCATCTGGAAGAAACACTGCATCATTTCTATCAAAATGGAGAAGAAGCGTATAGTATGACAAAAGAATTATAACCGATGATTTTCTTTTTCTTTCTCTGTCATAAACCGTATCGCCATTTGATTGAGACGATTCGCGATTTTTTCAAGACTTGGATCATCATTGTTATCAGAGAGTATCTCTGCGATATCTTTACTTAAAGTAAACACCGCTAGTTTATGCTCTCGTTTTGATTTGTGAATTTGATATGGAGTAATCTCCAGTTTTTCATAGGAACTGTGATCGAATCCGTTATTTTCACAAATCTGTTCGAGTTGACTTCGTATTTGATATAAAAACGTGTGAAGTTGAATGAGTTCGTCTTTCTGCATTGTTCTTGCCTTTCCCATTTCAAGAATAGTATAAAGACTTTTATATTTTTTCACGGTTGTTTCGTTTGCAACTGATTAACATTCACATTATTACCTACACGTCTTGTATGATAGGAAATCATTGAAAGTCATTTTTTGTTAACACTTTAACTGTTTTAGGCATTTTGACGACATTACCCAGTTTAATACCAACGATTTCCCTCACATTCTTGTTGTTTGCAATATCAAGCAATCGTTGGGTTACAATACCATCGAAAACTACAGCAGAGACGTTGTCACCCTTTTTTATCTCATCGGTAAGCTCCCGGACAGGAATGGTGCGTATCTCCTTACCATTCTCATCTAACAACACTGCTTTCAAGGAACCAGAGATCTTATTAAGAATAGCTTCGTAGTTCTTCTGTTTTTCTGTTGTAATCACTGGTTCTTCGACAACTTCCGAACTCTCCGGTTCTTCCTTTCGAGTGTGTTGTTGTTCCTTTTTCTTTGAGAAAAATTCTTTTTTCATCTTCTGTGGTTGTTTCTCACCGTTCTCTTGACGTTTGTCCTCCCCATTCTTTACCTCAATCTTGATGTTGTACATATCCATGTATTGCTCACGTGGTATCTTATTCTTCAATGACTTCATGATAAGCTTTTGCGGGATTTCTTCAACCTCACGTGTCTGAGGGGCTCGTGCAATGAAATCAACGTCAGCAACCTGTAACAACTCACGCAAGATAAGTTCCCCACCACGATCACCATCAACAAAAACAGTCGTGATTTTTTCTTTGGAAAGATCAATGACCGTCCGGGGGATGTTTGTCCCACCAACCGCTATGACGTTTTTAATCCCATACTTTAATAGATTCAACACGTCGCGTCTTCCCTCAACAATTACAATCGCGTCACTATCATTAATATTCGGGCCAGCAGGGCAATGATCATGACCGTAGCTTATAATCTCCTCTATTTGGACAGCTTGACGTACGTTCTCTGCAATACTTTCACTATCTGTCTTGCTTTTTTCCATTACGTCATTAAGCAAAATTTTCGCTCGCTCGATTACCTGTTTTCGTCTCGAGACGCGTACGTCCTCGACTTGCTCGACATGAATCGTTGCTTTACACGGACCAACACGATCAATACTTTCAAACGCTGCCGCAAGGATAACGGTTTCTACTTTATCTAAGGACGTGGGTAACGTAAGGACACCATCGCTTTTGCCATTCTTAGAATCGAGTTCTACCTCAATTCGTCCAACACGGGCAGATCGTTGCAATTCACGAAGGTCTAGTTCATCACCAAGAAGACCCTCTGTTTGGCCAAAGATTGCCCCGACGACATCGGACTTCTCGATAATACCATCTGCTTTAATTTTAGCCTTAATTAAGTATTTTGTAGTTGATGGGTCAATGACCATTATTTTCACCTCTATTCTCATCAACTTTTTGAAAAACAGCACCGGGTTCTGCTCGAAATGGCAGATATTTTTTCTCTCTATTTTATTACTTTTTCTTTACATACGTTTCGAGAGGAAGTAAATGGATAATCTTAAGGTAATGAAGTACCATTTTTCATTAAGTTGATACTTTAATGATATTGTATAGAACTTCCGTCATATTTAAATGTTGTGCTTAGTATTCAGGCAGGATTCCCATGGTTAAGAAAATTTTTATAGGAGTCGCATGGCCATATGCAAATGGATCGTTACATCTTGGACATATCGCAGGATGCTACCTACCTGCAGATATTTTTGCACGATACAATCGCCTCATTGGCAATGACGTACTCATGGTTTCCGGTAGCGATGAACATGGAACTCCTATCACTATTACGGCAGACAAGGAACATACAACACCACAAGCAATCGTTGATCATTACCATAAGGAACATACAGATAATATGAAAAAGCTTGGTATCTCCTTTGATCTCTTCACACGGACGACGACAACGAACCATGAAACAATTGTCCAAGAGATCTTCTTGATTCTTTATCAAAAAAACTACATTCATAGAAAAAGCATCGATGCACTATATTGCCCCACTTGTGCTAGGTTTTTACCTGACCGTTATGTAGAAGGAACCTGTCCGTACTGTCAGAAAGAAGGGGCGCGAGGAGACCAGTGTGATAACTGCGGAAAGCTGCTTGATACATTCGAATTACTTAAGGTCAAATGCAAAGTGTGCGGAGGTACCCCGGTCAAACAAAAGACAGAGCATCTGTTTGTTGCTTTAAGCGCCTTTGAATCTAAACTGATCAACTGGCTTGAGGGAAAGAAATACTGGAAGGCTAACGTCCTGAAATTTACCAACAATTGGCTGCAGAACGGACTGCATGATCGCGCCATTACACGCGACATCAGTTGGGGTATTAAGGTCCCGGTATTTGGGTTTGAACAGAAACGAATCTATGTCTGGTTCGACGCAGTGATCGGATATCTGTCTGCAAGCAAAGAATGGTCAAAGCTCCAGAAAGAACCAGCCAAATGGCAAGAATGGTGGAGAGATTCTAATGCAAATCATTACTATTTCCTTGCAAAAGACAATATCCCTTTTCATTCTATCATCTGGCCATCTATTCTCATGGGGTATGATGAAACACTTAACCTTCCCTATAACATCCCTGCAAACGAATATCTCACCTTAAAAGGAGAGCAGTTCTCGAAAAGCAGAGGCGTGGGCATCTGGGTCCCTGAATTACTAAAACGATTCGACTCTGATGTGATTCGCTATTATCTCTCAATAAACATGCCAGAAAACAAGGACGCAGACTGGACATGGAACGATTTCGTTTCAAAAAACAACGACGAACTCCTGGGAACCTACGGGAACTTCATCCATCGTGTTATCACCTTCACCAGCAAGAACTTTGGCGCTATCCCTAAAGCAGCAACACTCACGGAAATAGATAAAGAAGCACTCCATAACATACACGATACCCATAGAGAAGTTGGTGAGGCACTCACCCAATGCGCCTTTAAAAAAGGATTACGAACAGTCATGAACCTCGCACAATATGGAAATGTTTACTTTGATCACACTCAACCCTGGATTCTTTTAAAAACCGATATAGAACGTTGCAAAACCGTTCTTCACATCAGTCTAAAGCTGGTACAAGCACTTGCGGTATATATGAGCCCTTATCTTCCGTTCTCATCAGAACGTGTCTGGGAAATGCTTGGGCATACAGACCCGATAAAACACTGGGATGACGCCATTAGGGAACTTCACCATGGAACACCTCTTCAAACACCGACACTTTTATTTAAGAAACTTGAGTTAACAGACATTGTGACAACCACAGATCCATTCTCAAAACTTGACCTCCGTGTCGCAAAGATCCTTGAGGTATCAGATCACCCAAAAGCAGATAAATTGTATATCATGCAGGTAGATCTCGGACCACTTGGGAAACGAACAATCGTCGCTGGTATGAAACCATACTATAAGAAACAAGAGCTAGCTGGAAAATCGATTGTGATGGTCACAAACCTCAAACCAGCTGTGATTCGTGGGGTCGAATCAAAAGGCATGTTACTTGCTGCGACCGATGCAGATCATGTCGTATCTCTACTAGACCCAGGGAATAGCTCTCCCGGGGCTGAGGTCGGGATTGATGGCATCGCCCGTGAACCAGTCCCCGTGCTTGAATTCGAAGCTTTTACACAAGCGCCTATGACCATCGATGCAAAAGGACAGGCAATATACAATGGAAAACCATTGAAAATAAAGGAGACGACAGTTATCACCGATCGGGCAGTAAAGGAAGGAGCAAAAGTATCCTAGGGGAAATAACTATGAAGGCATCTATTGTTGTTAATACAGACCTACCAGAACGTATTCTGACTAAAGGGAAAGTACGAGACATCTATGAGGTCAATGAAAATCTGCTGCTCGTTGCCACCGATCGTATCTCTGCCTTTGATGTTGTCCTACCAGATCCAATTCCATCAAAGGGCATCTGTCTGACACAGTTATCAAAATTTTGGTTTGACTACACAAAAAAAAGTATCCCGAACCATGTGATCTCAAGCGATTTCTCTGATTTTCCAAAAGAACTACAGCAGTATAAAAACCAACTCACATATCGTAGTATGCTTGTGAAGAAAACCAAAGTCATCCCGATTGAATGCATAGTTCGTGGATACATCTCAGGATCCGCCTGGAACTCATATAAAAGAGACGGAACTATCTGCGGTATAAAACTTCCTGGCAACCTACAGGAATCAGAGCGTTTCCCTGAACCATTATTTACCCCATCAACAAAGGCGACATCCGGTCATGACATTAACATTTCCATCACAGAGATGAAAAAAATCGTTGGGGTGGATGTTGCAGAGACGCTACATAATTATTCCTTAAAAATCTATAACACCGCAGCTAACTTCGCGCTGGACCGTGGGATCATCATCGCCGACACAAAATTTGAGTTTGGCTACTATGATAATGAGATTATTTGGATCGATGAGGCGATAACCCCAGATTCATCACGATTTTGGCCTGCTGAGAGCTACGAGCCGGGCAAACCACAGCCAAGTTTTGATAAACAATATGTTCGTGATTATCTGAATTCAACCGGTTGGGATCACAGTTCAACGCCGCCACGTCTCCCAAAACCCATCGTTGATGAAACCACAAAGAAATACCAAGAAGCGTACGAGATGATAACAGGAAAACCGTTTCATTTTCTTAAAAGAAAATAAAGAAAAATTTATGATATTTATGTTTTTTGTCTAGTCCTCTCGAAACAAAAACTTTAAAGTTAATATCTTGTAATAGATAGAATAAATAGTTAAGAATAAAAATTATTTAGGGACTTTCATGAAGAAAATTTGTTCTATACTAGTCATTGTCATCCTTATGCTACTAAATCTACCAGTAACGCTCATACAAGGAATAACACCAACAAACATTCCACAAGAGAAATCCACCCTAAGTGAGAATGACGTAGTAAAACAAGATGGTAGATTCATCGAAACATTACAATGGTATTCGCCAAATCAAGACCTCCCAGGAACCTATAAAGAGTACCTTAGGGACCATCCTTACATACCTTCTTGTTTCTCAACACCTGATGACGTTCAAAAGATAACTGTTTTTGAGAATTATTCCCTTTCAATCCTTGTAAATGAAAGTTTATATCCTTTGATTTGTAAAAGTCTTGCTCAATATTGCTCTGACATTAAATCGGAAGGATACCTTGTGTTTCTTGAACAAGTTTCCGGTGGCACCACTAAAGAAATCAAATCATGGGTACAATCACGGTATTCAAACGGGAGTATGGGAATACTGTTCATTGGTGATATCATTGCGGCATGGGTAGAGGTATCCGGTGAACAATTCCCTAGTGATTTGTTTTACATGGATCTTGACGGTACTTGGCAGGATAACAACGCCGATGGGATTTATGAGGTTCATATAGCAGGAACCGGTGACATGGGCCCTGAGGTTTATATTGGTCGAATTTACGCATCAACACTTGCCTATGATTCTGAAGCAAACATGATCAATGATTACTTTGCAAAAGTCCATATGTATCGCACCAGTGAGCAGACTCAACCATGGAGAGGATTGGAGTATGTCGAAGAAGACTGGTTTGATATGAATGTCAACCTAGACCTCATTTATGGAACGAACGTAACACGACATGATTACGGGTACTTCACCACTGCGCAAGATTATCTCAATCAAATGGATCTTGGACAGCATTTCGTTCAAGTATGTGCTCATAGTTACTCAGGTGGACATCATTTCAGTACCCGCCCGACCGAGTCAGCAATCTATGCTCATGTGTATATATAGTCCAACAGCTCGACTAGCAAAGCTTCTTCTTGGAAGCGATGACGGAATCAAAGCATGGGTCAATGGAGATAATGTTATCACAGCGGATCGATACGGCGAATGGACTGCTAATCAATTTTTTACAGATATCACTCTTAATTCAGGATGGAATCGCCTGTTATGCAAGATAAGCCAGGATGGTGGAGACTATCAATTTTCAGCTCAACTATATGATATGAACGGTGTTACCTTTAATGATCTAACCTATCAGCTCAACGACCCTTCAGAATATGGATGGGAAGGCGATTATATCAGGAGTTTTTTGCTTAATGGGTTCCATCAGGACACCTCTGGTAATTTCTGGCAGTATCTGACAACAAATTATCTTGGTGTGAGCGAAGAATCTATTAATCCAATCGAGGGACAGGTGATGGGCAGTAACATATGGACCAACTATGACTCAAGCAATCCGTTCATCAACATGGGCGATAATTCTTACGGTGCTGACTTTGGGGTATGTTATGCGTTTGCCCGAGTATACGCCACAGCGCAGACTACCTGTCAATTATGGATGGGATATGATGACGGTGCTCGGGTCTGGCTTAATGGAAACGAAGTCCTATTCGACAATCGGTACGGGGGCTTTACAGCGGATATGACGAAAGTCAACGTAAGTCTGCAAGCCGGGGAAAATAGACTACTTGTAAAGATATCTGAATGGACGGGAAATCATGGATTTAGCACTCGTTTCTGCACAGCAGATGGTGGTACAGTCCCCGGTCTAAGTTATGATCCAGCACCGGCTCCAATCTCATATATTGGTACCTGGCTTATGAACGGGCCATATGTAAACCCAAATAAAAACACACGGTTAAGCACTGATTATCTAGGGGATGAAGGAAACGTGACACCAAGTCAGGGAGATCTTGCCCCGTTCGGCGTCTGGGAGCGGGGGATTGGAAATGGATATCCATTTAACATCGGTGATTTCTATGACCATGGTGATTGGGTGTTCTCGCAGGATATCCAAGACCGTGACCCGCCGGTTTTATTTTATAATCTGTTCGCGTGTGGACCAGGAAGATTCATCGATCAGAACTACTTGGCTGGATCATATATCTTTCATACGACATATGGGTTAATCACACTTGCTTCCTCAAAGAGTGGAAGTATGCTAAACTTCAAAGATTTCACCCAACCAATTAGTCAAGGAAAAAGCATAGGTGAATCATTTCGTTTATGGTTCGATGCCCAAGCACCCTATCTTCAATGGGAAAAAGAATGGTACTACGGCATGGTCCTTCTTGGTGATCCTACACTGTGTGTCCCAAGCTATATCCAGATGGAAGTAACCAGACCAGAGAATGCTGTGTATGTCTTTGATAAAAAAATCCTTCCGTTTTTCATACCACTTAGTTTTGGGAAAATCACGATTGAGACGTTAGTTACATCGAAAGAATATGACATAGAAAAAGTAGAATTTTACATTGACGATACGCTTCTCTCAACTGTCCCGACAGAACCGTATAGTTGGACATGGAAAACTCTTGCATTCTCAAAACATACGGTGAAAGTTATCGCCTATGATACCTTAGGTCGCATTCTAGTACGCACATTTATCATGGTGAAGTTTTTCTAAAAAAAATGATCACCCTTCTTGTACAGGAGATCGCCAGTCAAGACCAGGGGTTCGGATCCCAATTTTTGGAACCAAGGGAGACCGTCGTTTATGCTGACTTTTTATCCGCATAGTTCTAATTCGTTCGATTTGCCTTTTTGATGTCAGGGCGTATTTCTGTATCTCGCTAATATCAATCTTTAGCTCTAAACCATATAAAATCCGATCAAGTGTCTGATAGCTCATGCGAAGTTCTTTTTCATCAGTCTGTCCAATCCATAGCCCAGCAGTTGGAGGTTTTTGTATAATTTGAGCGGGGATTCTAAGGTATTTCGCCAGCTGATACACCTGGGTTTTATACAAATCACCAAGGGGTTGAAAATCAACACCCCCATCACCGTACTTCGTGAAATAGCCTATGAGAAACTCTGATTTATTGGAAGCACCACACACAAGTCTACCTGTATCATTTGCGAACTGATAAAGGACTATCATCCGTACCCGTGGTTTGATATTTGCTAAGGTCATTTTCTTTTTTTGTGTCAGAGTCGTTTGAAATGAGGTAATAAACGGTGAGATATCTATTTCTTTACAAGGGATATGGAAACGGTCAACAAGGATCTTAACATGTCTACGGTCAAGATCAGGTGTAGTTGTATCAGGAAGAAAGACACATTGAACGT
>LSSI01000005.1 GCA_001595945.1 Thermoplasmatales archaeon SM1-50 | reverse complement strand
CGGGAGATCATCGCACGTATCGTCGACGGGTCACGATTCCATGAATTCAAGGCATTGTATGGTACAACACTAGTGTGCGGATTTGCCCGGATCATGGGTTACCCGGTTGGGGTTCTTGCGAATAATGGCGTGTTGTTTTCTGAATCTGCATTGAAAGGCACGCATTTCATCGAGTTATGCTGCCAGCGGAGGCTCCCTCTTATTTTTTTACAGAATATCACGGGTTTTATGGTTGGCAGGAAATATGAAGCAGGAGGGATTGCAAAGGATGGGGCAAAAATGGTGACCGCGGTGACCTGCGCCCAGGTACCGAAGTTCACCGTCATCATCGGCGGCTCGTTTGGCGCGGGGAACTATGGGATGTGCGGCAGGGCATATGGGCCTCGGCAACTGTGGATGTGGCCAAATGCACGTATCTCCGTGATGGGTGGTCAGCAGGCGGCAACCGTGCTTCTCACCGTAAAAAGAGATCAATTATGGAGAAAAGGCATTGCGATGACAAAAAAAGAGGAAAAGCAGCTGACAGACCCAATCCTGAAAAAATACGAAACAGAGGGCAATCCGTATTACAGCACAGCCCGTATATGGGATGACGGGATCATCGACCCGGTGGATACCCGTTTGGTACTCGGCCTTGGGATATCCGCGTCGCTGAACGCACCGATTCCTGATTGGAAACCTGGTGTCTTCCGGATGTAAAAAAAAAACATGTTGGTTTTCCCATGAACTATGATGTCGTAGTTGTTGGCGCAGGTCCAGCGGGTTCGACCGCTGCAAAAAACCTTGCGGAAAAAGGGTTAAAGGTTTTGATTCTTGACAAAGCTACATTTCCTCGGGATAAACCTTGTGGTGGAGGTCTTCCGACTCGTGTGCTGAAACGATTTCCATATATTGAACCGTTCCTTGATTCAATCTCCTATGGAACAACGATGTATTCCTCATCACTCCGGTATAAGTTTAATCTTATACGGGAAAAACCGTTTCTTATGATGATAATTCGAAAAGACTTTGATAATAATCTGTTATCTCTTGCTCAACACACTGGGGCGGTATTTCAGGGAGGAAAATCAGTGGTCGATGTTCTTATCCAAAAAGATAAGGCTATCGTGATGCTCGAGGATGGGCAATCCATCGAGACACAGATGGTGGTCGGCTGCGATGGGATGCATAGTGTGGTTGCGGAAAAAACCAAGTTATGCAAGAAACTTGCGGTCCTTTGCATTTCGCTTATGCAGGAACAACCACTAAAACCGACGCAACTGACCACGTTTTTTACGAAAAAAAAACTGACATATCTCTTCATCAAGATACAGGGGATCGCAGGATACGGATGGGTGTTTCCAAAGAAAAACTGTATTAACTTAGGGATTGGTGAATTCCAATCTGCTGTCTCCAAGGCACGGCCGAAAAAACCACTGAAAGAAACATATGACGCGTTCATTTCTCTGCTTAAGGAAAAAAAATTACTTCCAGCGGATTTTCCAGTTGAAAATTTAAAGGGGGCAACCCTTCCTATCTTTCCGTTGGAGAACACCTATGGGGACCGTGTCCTGCTTTGTGGTGATGCGGCAGGTTTCATCAACCCGATCACCGGTGAAGGTATCTATTATGCGATGGCTTCTGGGCAAATCGCTGCACAAATCATTGCAGACGCATTTAAGACACAGGATTTCAGTCATCATTTTTTAAGGAAGTACCAAGATTTCTGGGTCGAAGATTTCGGACGGGACTTAAAAGCACTGGGTAAGTTTAACAACCAATGGGGGATGGACTCTGAAAAGATAATACGGATGATGACCCGTGATATGAAATTCGCTCGGTTGATTATCGGTGTGAATGGTGGTCAAATCAGTTTTATAAAATATAAAAAAGCCTTAATCCTCCGCTACATTTACGTGTTGTTTAAGAATCTCTTCAGTAAAAAAAAGAAATAAATAGAGCAGGTATTATTGTTTGGAACGTAGCTCTCGTCTGAGTATTTTCCCTGAGATGGTTTTTGGTAACTCATCCATGTATTCGATGATCCAGGGGTAGTTGTACAACACTGTTGCTTTCTTCCCCCGCTCCTGAAGTTCTTTAGTGAGTACCTCTAATGATTTGTGTCTTTTCGTAAAAACAATCTAGTTTTTAAAATAGTATTTTACACCATTGATGTATTATTTATCCTCTAAAAAACAAGATTAAATTGATAAAAATTTATACCAAAGACGTTATATATAGGACATGGATCATATGAGTTGTGACGAGTGTGCGGTTATTGAAGCTTAAAATAAAATTCCTCAAGCCATTTTCAGATACTGTTGGTAAAAATATGGTGGAAATAGATTTCAATGGCAACACCCTGAATGACTTACTTAAAGTAATGATAAAGAGCTATCCTCAACTGAAAAAAGAATTCTACACAGAGACTAAAAAGCTCTCAACATATCTATGCATATTTATAAATGATAAACCACTTTCTGCATTAAATGGAATTCACACTAAGCTTCAAGATGGTGATGAACTCGTATTCTTTGTTCCCGTGAGTGGCGGATAGATTTTTTTATCAACGTGCATCTGTATTTTCCATCAGGCGCTTTAAAGGTGATTAATTATACCTTGTTCCTAGAGGATAGTCGCATCTGCTATTTCTCCATCAATAATTGAGAGAAAATCTAAGGTTTGGGTTAATACGTCGAGCATGTCCTGTTTATCCTACTGAAGCTTACCATAAACACCTCCGTAGACCACTACGTTATCCACCCAGATAGTATTGGTAAAATAATCGGAGGATACTTCGCATTGGTCTACTGTAAGGTTCTTTAGTAATGTTTTGACTTCCTGTATTTTTTCTTTAGGGGACAACGGTTTATAAAGGCTGGCTTTCATCTTTTCTTGGAGGAGTGAGCCATGTTGGATTACGAGCATCCTCAATCTAATAAAATCTGGATTCACCTCGTTGCACATCCTTGCTGATTCTATCGCATGTTTCTCGAGTCTATTCGTTCCTCCAGCGCCAATGAGGATGTAAAATGAAAGCTCTAGACCTGCTTCTTTCGCCGCTGTTCCACCAGCAATCATCTCCTCTGGGGTTGTTCCCTTTTGCATAAATTCCAAGGTTTCCCTGTCACCTGATTCCAACCTCACATGTACTCTCGTAAGACCAGCGTTTCTCACTCTTTTTAGTTGATCAGATATTAAACTCATTAGCGTCTTGGCTCTCGTGTATGAGGTTATTCGTTCAACAGTTGGAAAACGCGTTTTTATATACTGAACTATTTCCTGAATGTTTTTCATAGTAAGACTATCGGAATCAGCTATGAATATAGTGTTTACCCCTTTGTAAATCCTTGCTGCCTTCTCTATATCTTCTTTGATTTCCTTTATTGTTTTCTGTTTAAACGGAAGGCTCTTGTACATCGTGCAGAATAAGCACTTGTTTCAGGGCCATCCTTGAGAGGCACGGATGGGTGCTGAAACTGCTTTATTCATGGGTTTAAATAGGGGATAATCTTACTCCCTGATTAGTAGATTAGACATAGTAAATATAACAAAGAATGAAATGAGGTTTTAATTTTTTGCCTCTTTTGCAAATAATGCCGCGCCAAAAGCCCCGATTAACTGTGGATGTGGTGGAGTCAAAATCTCATTTTCAATAAATCTCGAGAGGATTTTTGATAGGATGGTATTGTATGCGATCACACCACCAGTCATCACCACGGTTCCCGCCAGTGTATCCATTTCTATGACCCTTCTTGCTACAGATTCAAAAGTACTCTTAACCATGTCTTCTATTTTTTCTCCTCCTTTGATTCGTGAGAGGATCTCCGTGGATGCGAAAACCGTACAAAAACTGCTAAGTGCTACTTCCTTAGTAGATTTCGCAGCAAGTAGGTTCATTTCATCCATTGATATATTAAGTTTAAATGCAATTTCCTCTAGGAAGGTGCCTGTTCCAGCGGCGCACTTTCTGTTCATTTTGAAGCCCAGTGCTTTTCCTTTTGCGTCTATTTTGATGATTTTAGTGTCTTGACCTCCAATGTCAACAACAGTGATCTTTTTTGGAACATAGTAATAAGCGCCCTTCGCATGGGCGCTAATCTCAGTTTTAACCTTATGAGCAAATGATACGTTTCTTCTCCCGAATCCAGTTGCAGTCACATGCTTTATCGCATCCCGGGGCACTCCCGCATCAGCAACAGCCTCATCAAATGAAGTAGTAATAGAGTTCTGAAGGTTTGCACCTGATTTTACTGTCGAAAATCCGATTATTTCCTTTTTCTCATCTATAATCACTACTTTTATGTACGCTGTGCCAACATCAATACCTGCGACGTACTCCTTATTTGCCATATGTTCACCTTATGCTCAAAGGGTGGGTTAAAAATGAGTAATGCATAGCTATATTTGATTGTTAGCATTATCTGGATTAGAATGAAAAAGATAATAAGCACTACTTTCATTTGAGTTTGCTATCTACTCATATCTATAGTAATAGAAGGTATCAACGGACAACGGATTCACAACGTCGGGGGAGTTATGGTCGCTACTGAACAATCAACCAAAAGGAGGATCATAGCAACAAACAAAATGAAACAGATGATGAGTGAGTACTACTATGAACTTGATTCTGCAGCAAAAAGTAAAGATAAAAAAGTTGCATGGTGCTCAAGTGTAGGACCCGCCGAGATTCTCAGAAGCTTTGGCTTTTATGTTTACTTCCCTGAAAACCATGGTGCAATGCTAGGTACCTCTAGGATGGCAACCGATCTGATCCCTTATGCGAATGCGATCGGGTATTCACCAGATATTTGTTCTTATCTGACCTCAGATATCGGTGCGTATTTACAGAAGGTGACGCCACTTTCCAACGCATACAAAGGAATTATAAGCATTCCAAAACCTGATGTATTGGTTTTTAACACAAATCAATGCCGAGATATTCAGGATTGGTTTCGATTCTATGCTAAAGAATTCCATGCTCCCTTACTTGGTGTGTACACCCACAGAGGTATCAAAGATGTTACAGAGATCCATGTTTCATCGGTCGCTCATCAAATGGAACAACTGATAGAACCGTTAGAAAAAGTATCAGGAACCACCTTTGACAAAAAGAACCTGAAAAAAGTAGTCTCTCTCTCACGTGAGTGTTCTGACCTCTGGAAAAGCGTGTTAGAGACGGCAGCTACTGTGCCATCTCCTCTGACGTTTTTTGATGCGACCATACATATGGGACCTGCCGTTGTATTGAGAGGGACACACCACGCAGTAGATTATTACAAGATATTACTCGCAGAGTTAAAAGCAAGAGTCAAAAACCATGAAGGAGCAATAGATAACGAACGGTTTAGACTATACTGGGACGGTATGCCTATCTGGGGCAGACTACGTACCCATTCTGAATTGTGTGCTAGTCATAGGGCATGCATCGTCGCATCCACCTATTGCAACAGCTGGATCTTCACCGATTTTGATGACAAAGATCCCTTTCGGAGTATGGCGAAGGCATATACAAAGCTATTTATCGTACGATCAGATGAAGCGAAAGAAAAATACATAGAAAAAATAATAGAGTTCTACAAAATCGATGGTGTGATTTTTCACGATTCAAAAACATGCCCAAATAACTCGAATAACCGCTATGGTATGCCTCAGCGTGTAGAGGAAAAAACAGGTATTACCAGCCTGGTAATCAATGGAGATTTAAATGATCTCCGATGTCTCTCTGATGAACAATTTAAAACAAATGTTGAGGCTTTTATTGAACAACTTGAAGATAAAAAATAATGGGTGTTTAAATTTGTAAGGAGGAAGAAACGCATATGGTCTGCTGGTTGAATCTAGCTGAAATGGTTAAAGTAAATGCAAAAAAGTTTCCGGAAACCATCGCTCTTGAAGAGAAGAAGCGGAGTTTTACCTACCCTGAGTTGAATGAAAGGGTGAATAGATTATCATGGAGCCTGCTTTCTCTTGGTTTAAAGAAGGGAGATAAGTTTGCAGTCCTACTTGAGAATAGTATTGAGATTGTGGAAACCTATTTAGCAGCAGCAAAAACCGGCCTTATCATAGTCCCTGTACACTTTCGATTTATAGGCAGAGAGATCATAAATATCATGGAAAATTCAGATGCCAAAGCGTTTATTGTCCACGATGAATTTACACCAATAGTTGACTTGATAAAACCTGAGCTAAAAAACGTAACGCCGGATAGATATATTGTTGTCGGAAAGAAAGTAAAAGGGTACAAAGAATACGAGGAGTTTATCAAAAATTTTCCAGATGGTGAACTAGAGGTTGATATCAAATGCAAGGATCCATGGATCATGCTCTATACCTCAGGTACAACAGGAAAACCTAAAGGTGTTGTTCGCTCCCATGAATCGTATATCGCGTTCTTTTTAATCAACGCAGTTGACTTCGGATTTACACACCATGATATCTGTCTCAACGTCATGCCATTATATCATGTAAACTCCACTTTCTATACCTTCCTCTTCTTATACTTAGGTGGCACTGCGTATATCCATCCAGCAAGGAATTTTCAAGCAGAAGAAATACTGGAAATCATAGAGAAGAAACAAATTTCCTATATATCGCTTATCCCAACACATTACAATCTCATACTCAACGTGTCTGAAAAGGCAAAAAAACGAGATGTGACATCCATACGGAAATTGCTGTGCTCCTCCGCCCCAGTCACGAAAAACATGAAAAAAGCGATCATAGAGTTCTTTCCTGGTGTTGAACTGTATGAGGCATATGGCTCTACTGAAGCTGGTTTAGTAACGATTCTGAAACCGGAGGATCAACTACGGAAACTGGGCTCTATAGGGTATGAGGCGCTCGGTACCGATTTTGTTAAACTCTTAGATGAGGATGGAAACGAGGTTGAAGTCGGTGAGGTTGGGGAACTGTATTCCCGTGGACCAATGCTGTTTGATGAGTACTACAAAATGCCTGAAAAAACCGCAAGCTCATTTCGGGGAGAGTGGTTCAGTGCTGGGGATATGGCCAAGCGTGATGAAAATGGTTATTATTATATTGTAGATAGAAAAGATAATATGATCATTACTGGTGGTGAACATGTGTTTCCCAGTGAAGTACAGGAAATCATTAGTGCTCATCCCGATGTCCTTGATTCTGCTGTTATCGGTCTCCCTCATGAAAAATGGGGAGAACAAGTTACGGCAGTGGTTGTCCCAAAGAAGAATGTTAATATCGATGAAAAAACAATTATCGACTACTGCCGGGATAAAATGGCCGGTTACAAGCGTCCGAAACAGGTGATCTTCATTAAAGACGAGGAGATGTCTCGGACTCCCACCGGAAAAATTCTACATCGTGTTCTTCGAGAACGTTATGCTGGTAAAGGGGTATGAATTATGGAGAAATATAGGTTTGGAATAGTTGGTGTGGGGCCCGTGGGGAGCATCATGGCAGTACATCTTGCAAAGGCAGGACATACTGTTACCTTAGTAGATATCCTGAAGCCTCATCTGGATGAGATACGGAAGAAGGGACTCACGATCATTGGTTTCAAGGATTTGAATGTCCCATTTTCAGGTAAATATATGTGTTACCATATTAATGAGATGCGCGGAAAGGAGTTCGATGTCGTGTTTATCTCTGTGAAGGCGTCTCTCCTTTCTCAGGTTTTACCGATGTTGGAAAATGTGGTAAAGTCCGGTACTACCTTTATTAGTTTGCAAAATGGTTTGGATAATGAAGAGTTGATTGCTGATGTATTTGGGAAAGAACATACCTTGCGTATTGTAGTTAATTATGCGGGAAATCTCATCGATAATGGGAAAGTACGGATGTCATTTTTCAATGCCCCGAACTACATCGGTATAATAGAGTCTACCGCTGAAGAGAAGGCACGAGCGTTAGCAAAGGTTATCACCGATGCTGATTTAGAAACGGCGTATACCCCAGAGATTAAAAAATATGAGTGGGAGAAGATCATCCTTAACGCTGCGTTGAGTCCTGTGTGCGCATTGACTCGAAGGACCATGAAACAAATGATGCAATTAACAGACACCCGTAATCTAGCAGAGGCGATATTACGCGAGGGGATTGAAGTTGCAGTGGCACATGGCATCCATTTTCAACCGAATTTCCTAGAGTTCTGTATGAACTACCTGGATAAAGCAGGGCATCACCGAACTTCCATGCATGTCGATATAGAAAAACAAAGCCCGACCGAGATCAATTTCATCAATGATAAAATAGTGAAATACGGCAAGATGAAAGGCATTTCTACACCCATGAACTCCACAATTGTCGCTCTCATTAAAGGATCTGAGCTCCCTGAATATATCGGAGCATAAAAATAATAATAAATGGATGGTTGGTTTTATTGCATTATGTGATTATCGGAAATGGTGGTGCGGGAGTTAGTGCACTACAAGCTATCCGGGAGGTTGATACAGAATCCAATGTGACTATTATTTCGCGTGAAAAATATCCTGCGTATTCACCGTGTTCTCTTCCAAGTTTAGTATCAGGTGAGATTGATAAACCCATGATTTTTCGTTTTGATAAAAAATTCTATCACCGTCTCAATGCCAGATTTATGAAGAATACCACAGCACTTCGAATAATTCCAGACCGGAAAAAGATAAGACTAGAGAATGGGAAAAGTATCATTTTTGATAAGTTACTTATTGCGGTAGGTGCGAAATCTATTACTCCAAAGGATATGAAAGGATTAGGGCTTTTTGGTGTGCATATTATGGGTAACCTGGATTCTACGCTTGGGATTGTAGATCACATAAAAAAAGGTGTAAAACGTGCTGTTGTAGTAGGTGGTGGTTTTATGGGCGTTGAAACTGCAGTTATGCTAGAGAAACAGGGTGTTCACGTGAGTATTGTCGAGATGTTTTCTCATGTTCTTATCAGAATGCTTGATCCGGATATATCGATGAAAGTGGAAGAGATTCTTAAAAAGCATAATATAAACCTAGTGGTAAACGATACCGTGAAACGTATCAACGGTAAGAAAACAGTTGAAAGTATATCTTTGAAGAAGAAAACATTACGGTGTGATATGGTTATCATTGCTATAGGTGTTAAACCAAACATTGACATCCTTCGAGGTTCTGGTATCCAGGTAAATCAAGGGATTATCGTTGATCAAAGGATGCAGACAAACAAAAAGAACATTTATGCAGCAGGAGATATTGCAGAGGTACGAGAACAGATTGAAGGAAAACAGGGTTCGTTTGCTATATGGCCAAATGCTGTTGAACAGGGACGAATAGCTGGGTTAAATATGGCTGGCAAACATACGGTATATGATGGTGCTGAAGTAGTGAATGTTCTTGATGTGTTTGATATCCCTATTGTTGCTATGGGGTTTACTTCCAGAGAAATCGGCACGTGTAATGTTATTTCGCGTTTTTCTCCTCAATCCTCTAAGAAAATTCTTTTAAAAAATAATCGAATTATGGGCCTTCAGTTCGTTGGTACGATTCGGAATACCGGTACGTTTTACAGCCTCATGAAAAAAGGTTCAGATGTTAGTGGTTTTATGGATCGATTGCTAGATGACAATTTTCTGATTGCTCCAGATATTGTTCCTCACTAAAATGATGATAAAATTTGGATATACTTAGCCAGTTATTACTCCAATGAGAAAAGTAAGCCCAAAGTAAATGAGCATCATCCCGAATACGGCCATCATTGGTCTGTACCATTTTAATCCCATGATGTTTATTCCTTTTTTCGTAAAATAAGCGACACCGGTAAGCCAAACGTAATCCATCCACACATGACAGATAAACATGAAGAGTAATCCGAATAAAGCTGCGAACTCAAGAGTGATGATAATGAGTTGCGCTCCAATAGTAAGCAACCAGAGAATAAAATAAGGGTTTAAACCAGTAAAAGCCAACTCAATCAAAAAAAGATGACGAAACGATGATTTAGGTTTTTTTTACTTCTTCGTTTCTCGTAATAATTGAATTTCTAATTTGAAAGACTCAGAACAAGAGTAAGACACTCCCTCCAGCGATTCCAATAACCATTTTTACTAGTGGTTCGCTTACAACAGTAAGAAGACCAACAGCAAAAAGCATAATAAGAGAAAACTCAACAATGGTATGAGCCACCGAAAATAAAAATCCGCTTTTTGCATCAGACTTTGTACCATGTGAGATAGCCGCGAAAAAAAAGGGACCAGGAGCAAGAGCCGCTGAAGCAATAACAAGAATAATAGTGACAACAAAACTCAGTATGACCATACAAGTAACCCTTATTTTTTAGCTATTTTCAAAAAACATTCAGTCATTTCCTTCCTTCGTTTTTCTAGCTCCTCTGTTTCATCGAGGTACTGAAGTGCTCCAGTGGAACAATATTTAACACATTTTGGGTCACCATTACATAAATCACATTTTATGATTTCATCATTAATAGTTGTTACTGCATTGTATGGGCAAAGTACTGCGCATAGTCTACAACCGATACATCTGTTTTCATCTCTAATAACAACCCCATTTTCTATTTTGTATGCGTTTTGGTGACAAAACTTTAGGCATACCGGGTCTTCACATTGAAAACATACCAGCGGGAACTCATATCTATTGAACTCATCTCTCAATATAGAAATCGCTGCTTTTTTTGGGTTGCATTCCCCAAATTTGTTCAATGAGCACGCAATCGAACATTCTCTGCATCCCGTACATTTCTCTGGATACACATACAGGTATTTCATGCTAGTGCCTTCTCCAGTTCTTTGATTCTTACTTTTCTGACTTGCCCGTTATTATCCCATCCACGTAATTTGTAGTATCTACTTAGGAGAGTGTCAAACTCCTTTCGGTCAATATGGTGTCCTTTTGCAATTTTCAGAGGCATCGGATCATCGAAATATCGTTTTGGAAGAGTATCTTGTTTCCTTGAGATTCCCTCACGATTGTTGAACATCCTCTCAACATCGATAATCCTTTTTCCAACGTCCTGCAAGTCTTTTTCTTTGAACCGCCAACCTAATGTACAATGAATCAGTTTTTTCATCCATTTATAATCTATGAAATGTGGACTGTTAAATCCGTGGCAAATAAACTTGCATACGCCAAGGCTGTCTATTACTGCGAATATGTTGTCTGAAAAATACACGGATTTTTCTTTTGCCTCATAGGATGTCGGATCATTATTAACGCCTTTTCCATAAATTTTTTCTTTTACTTCTTTTGGTATATGCATAAATATTTCGAGTGTGGGTCTGCTTCTGAGATGATCTGCTCCTCTTGAGGCGGTAGCGATTCCTAGTGCGAATGCTTTTATGTACCGACAATCATGCGGATCACTCTGTGGTAACCCTTTCACAGCAATGAGATATTCCTCTGATTTTTTACCAAATCGTCTAGCATTCCTTGTGCTTTCCGCTAGTATATCACCAAACCCTTCTCTTCGCGATATTTTATACAATAAATTTTTTATAAGTTCGAAATCACCAAAACGGAGTTCCTCTTCTGTTACTTTCCTGTTAATAATACCTTTTTCATACAACTCAATCATCCAAGCAAGAATAGTGCTAGATGAAGATATGTCCAACCCTAATTCATTACAAATGTTATTCAGTTTTATCACATGAGCTGTGTCTTCGATGCCAAGGTTTGCACCAAGAAGCCCTAGAGCCGTGTACTCAGGTCCTTCTCCACCTAGTTTGTTTCGATGACGACAATGGATAATACAAGATGAACAAGAAATCATTTTTTCAACAAAGGTTTCTACAACGTTGGCATTTAAAGAGTCTGACCACGCATTAAGCTGACTGTTTTTAGTCCTGATAGCTCCTAAGGTATTACTTACTTCATACAGAAGTGGGGTTCCTACAGAGCCTAAGATAGATGAAATTTTTGAACTCATAATATATTCTTTCAGTTGTTCAACAGTTTCAAGCATTTTTTCTGGATGAGCTACCTTAATTCCTTGTGTTCCCCTCGCGACTACGGCCTTGAGATTTTTTGATCCCATGACTGCACCAAGACCACAACGCCCAGCAGCGTTCTTTACGCCTGTTCGCACACACGCGAATCGTACAAGGTTTTCACCAGCTATACCACAAACCGCAGCTTCCACTTGTCCAAGATCTCTTCTAAGAGATTGTTGTACTTCTGTGGTGTCCATTCCCCAATATTCTTTTCCATTTTTGATCTCGATATTGCCATTTGAAACATATAAATAGCTTGGAGTTTTTGCTTTCCCAAGGATGATAAGTCTATCAAAACCTGCATATCGTAGTTCAGCTGCAAAATAACCACCACAATTCGCATCACCTAGAATCCCAGTTTCAGGTGATTTAGCTGAGACATTGAAACGACTAGAGTTCGGAATAAGAGTACCTGTCAATAATCCCGTTCCAAAAATCAAAACATTTGCAGGTGAGAGTGGATCAACATCCGGCTTTATCATTTTATAGAGATAATAACTATTCAGTCCGCGACCCCCTAAAAATAACCTCTTTAGAGAATCGGGAGTCTGCTGAATACTAATTTTTTTTCTAGATAGATCAACTATCCCAAGTTTCTTGTTAAACATTCTATTTCCATTAATTCCTTTCTTAGTTTGCTATGCTTTTACAAAAGCATTGTATCTTTTCTCTTCTCCTATAGAGGTAATTGGTCCATGACCTGTATAAACTATTGTATCATCTGGTAACGTATAAAGGCGTTGTTTTATGGATCGCGCCAAATCATCAAATGAGCCTTTACGGAAATCCGTTCTTCCAGTACCACCTTGGAAAAGAGTATCACCCGCAAAGACCATTTTATTATAAAGAAAGCATACCCCTCCAGGGGAATGACCTGGTGTATGTAACACCTCAAATTCAAAACCTCCAATTTTAATTTTATCTCCATCTTTAATAAAACGATCTGGTTTAGGTGGCTGCTCAATATGAACTCCCCATCGAAGCGCTGCGTTTTTTCCGTCTTCAATAAAAAAGAAATCATCCTTATGAGCAAGAAATTTTGCACCAAGAGTAGTTTTCAATTGCGCTACCGCACCGACATGGTCAAAATGGCCATGAGTTGCAAGAATATACCTAATCCCTACATCTATCTCCTTGACCTTTCCTAGAATAATGTCTGCGTCATCACCAGGATCAATAATAGCACCTTGTCTTACTTTGTTATCCCACATGATGTAACAGTTTGAAAATAAGGGACCAACAACTAAGGGTTCCACTTGAACATTAGAAGAGGTCATCGAGTTTGTCACCTTCACTATCCCCTTCAGGCATCTTACCAAATTGTTGAAGGAACTGTTGAATCAATTCACTTTCTCGTTTAGTATACATTGGATCTGGTTCAAACCAGAAATATTTCGCCTTCGTTTCAGATTTTAACTTTTCTTGGAGATCAGCCTGTATGTTCTGGGTGCCTTTTATTACAATAACCACCTTGTTCTCATCCCGTAATTGGAACACACCCTCAACGGCGGGAACATTAGCCACGTTATCATCGTTAAGTTCTTGCCATTTGTCAGGTGGAAGCGGGACAGGTAAAATATTCAGGCGAAGCTCGCATCTCAAACAACGTATCGCCTCTTGTTTCGCCTGATCTTTGTTATAGCACTTCTCAACCATTTCAAAATTTTTTTTCCTTTTATTCTGATCAATCTTTGGGATAGCGACCCTATCCAAATGTGCAAAATCTTTTACCTGGCCGATACAAGGATTCGACTGAGAGGGTGTTGTAAATATCTGATAAATGTTCCCGTCACCACCAAGGTATTTATCAATCGCAGAAGCAGCAGATGCCCCATCAGCCATAGCCTCAACCACTGAGGTAGGGCCTCTTGCAATCTCACCACCAGCAAAAACCCCTGGCACATTTGTTTGCATTTCTTTATTAACAGATATCGTCCCTGATTTGGTATCTATCCCTTGAATAAAAGAGAGATCCGAACTTTGGCCAATCGCTAGTATTACTCTATCTGTTTCAATTGTTTTCGTTTCCTCCTTATCAAATTTAGGAGCGAACGTACCTTTTTGATCAAAAACAGAGATACATTTAACCAATTCAATTCCAGTGACTGTTCCATTTTCACCTATGATTCTGTTAGGACCCCATGAGGGGTGCATAATAATCCCTTCAGCCTTGGCATCTTCAATTTCCCACTCATGAGCCGGCATTTCTTTATCGCATTCTAGGCAAGCAAGTTGGACCTCACTGGTGCCAAGGCGAATAGCGGTACGCGCAACATCTATCGCCACATTACCACCGCCTATAACCACTAACCGACCCTTCATGGATGCAATATTTTTCTTTTTCACCTTCCTTAAAAAATCTAATCCCCATTCTACTCCTTTTAATTCAGATCCTTCAACATTTATTTTCTTACTCAGACAAGCCCCACATGCAATGAAGACAGCTTGAAACTCTTTTTGAAGAGTCAATAAACTTTTTTCCTTTCCAATAGGAGTATTGGTCTTGAATTCAATTTTCAATTCATTAAGTACATCAAGTTCTTTTTCAAGAATTTCAGGCGACAGACGGTAATCAGGTATTGCATTATGAAGCATACCACCTATTTTGTTTTCAGCCTCAAAAATAGTCACATCATGTCCTAACAGAGAGAGGTAATAGGCTGCGGAAAGACCTGATGGTCCACTTCCTACAATTGCAATTTTCTTGTTTTTCGGTTTTTTTCTCTTTAATTTTTCAGAGCTACTTTTAGTATCTGCCACAAACCATTTTAAAGCACAGATAGCTATTGGCTGGTTCAGTTGACCTCTTCGACATACTTCTTCACAGGGGTGGAAACAGACTCGCCCAAGTATCCCAGGAAAAGGCATCCTCTCTTTTATCACGGCTATCGCTTCGTTATACCGTCCTTCATGGATGAGAGTGATATACCGTGGTATATCTATACTCACGGGACAGTTTGCAATGCAAGGAACTAAAACTTCTTTCCGTTCTCCTTTCGGCAAATCTTTATCAGTAAGTGCTCCTGTAGGACAGACCTCAACACAAGCACCACAGTACCTACAATCGGATTCTTCATAGTTTGGGCTCTTCGTAAGACCTACGATAACTTTATCCTTTTGAAAAACAAATCCTAATGTTTCTACTCCTCGTAGATCACGGCATGCTCTCACGCATCGTAAACAAGATACGCAGAGATTATAATCACGTTCGAAAAGCGGCTCGTTTGTATGCTTTGGGAGATCCTTAAAAACATATTTTGTTAGATCCTGTCTAATACCAATGTATTGTGCAATCTTTTGCAGTTCACAGTGACCAAGTAGAGAGCAGCATCTCTCATTTTCTGGGACATTTGTTGAACATTGGGTCCGTGAACAACCCTCCTGTTGAGCACATTGAAGACAGGCATGGGGGTGATCCCTTAAGATCTCAACAAGATTCTTCCTACGTTCCTCTTTTACCTTTTTTGTCTCGGTCTCTATTATCATTCCTTCTTCAACTACGGTATCACAGGAGGTAGAAAGATTCTCATAACCTTTTATCTCAACAAGACACAGCCGACAACCCTGAAATCCTTCCTCTGGACCAGAGCCATCGTCTCGGTAATTCCCATCATCTCTATATATCGATTCAACCGGTTTGAGGCCATGAGAACTTCCTAGATTGGGATGATAACAAAGTCTTGGTATGTATATATCATTCAGTTGAGCGACCTCGAGAATTGTCATCCCTTCTTCGGCCGTAAACTTGGTATTATTAATCTGTATAGTAAGGCTCATCACATCCCTCTTTTTTAGTAAAATAATAGGAATGTTAATACCACAGTCTCACCATGAGTGGGAGATTGCTTTTTGTTTACATGATGCAATGCATGGTAGCGGTGGTCTATTGGTCATTGGTTTGCAGGGAGCACACGTATATTTTATCTTTTTCCGCTCTGCCTCAGTGACAAATGCTACTTCATTATCAGACAATGGATCATTCTGGTCAGGTCCTACATCTAACACTCCATAGGGACAAGCACTAACGCAATCTTTACACCCATCGCATTTATCGGTATCGATAGCGATGAAATAATCACCGGAACCATCCTTGTACCCATAGTTTGCTATCATAATCGTTCCTTAAACTATTTCTTCGTTTTCTCCAGTAATGCTTTTGCAAAGAGGGCAGCACCAATAGCACCAGCAATCTGTGTATCATATTTCGTCTTCATTATTGGTATTCCAACTTCTTTCTCAAGACGGGTAACAACACCTTTATTTTTTGCTATTCCACCAGTTATTGCGAAATCTTCCTCAACACCAATCCTTTCCAGGAGTGTCATAATTCTATGGGCCATAGCAGAACAATAAGCAGCTAGTACCTTATTTTTCGGCCACCCCTCTCTAAGTAATCCTGTTGCCTCGGTTTTTGCATAGACGACGCACGTGCTACTCACAGGTGGTGGTTCCTTATCAACTTGAAGGGAGAGATCACCCACATCATTAATAGACACACCAAGAAGATCAGCAAATACCTCCATGCCTCTGCCTGTACCTGCAGCACATTTATCGTTCATCAGAAAATTCGTTACTTTACCTTTTTCATCGCAATGAATAGCTTTACAGTCCTGACCACCCATATCTAAAATGGTTCTTACAGTTGGCCCATACATGAAGTTACCACCTCGAGCATGACATGCAATCTCTGTAATAGCACGTTGACTAAAGGGGACGTTCACACGTCCATACCCGGTGCCAACAGTGTAAGCAAGATCCTTGAGTGTTAATCCGGTGTTTTCCATAGCCCAATTGATAGCTTTCATAGCAGAATCAGGGCTATCTACCCCGGTTCTCATATTTGAATAAGCATACAACTCCCCATCAGTGAGGATAACCGCTTGTGAACTCACTGAACCAACATCAATACCAGAGGTAATCAACTTACCTCTCCAGTCTAAATCTGGATTCATCCATCGTGACTCAGTCCATCTCCACAGCTCAGTTCTTTGTTGTTCCACCACGTTTACGCACCTCCTTTCCAACCAGCAGCCGCCAATGCAGCGCCTAATGCTCCCACATACTCAGGATCTTTTGGTACGACAACCTCTAAACCTAGGTCTTTGTTCAGCGAGGTGACAAAACCAATATTTTTTGCCACACCACCGACGAGCACTACATCTTTATCAAATCCTATTTTTCTTATCATCGAAGAAATTCTACTCGCCATTGCATCATGTATCGCTTTTGACATATCCGCTTTTGAAACCTTATTATGTACCATGGTGACAACCTCTGATTCAGCAAAGACTGTACACTGTGCATTCATCGGGATGTCCTGTGTGGATTTCAACGCCAGAGGGCCGAGTTCTTCAAGAGAAACCTCCAATGCTCGGGACATAGCCTCAGTAAATGCCCCTGCACCTGCAGCACATTTTTCATTCACCTCAAAATCTATTATCTTACCGGTATTATCACATCGCATTCCTCTCCCTTCTTCAGCACCAACATCGATAACACTTCGTGCTGCTGGATGGAGATACACAGCTCCAAGTGAATCACAGCCCACAATAGATTTTGTTTCATCATAAAACGGAGCAAGTTTTTCACCGGCGCCTGTAGAAACAACTTTATCAAGGTCATCTTTTGAAATACCAGCTTGTTTAAGAGCAATATCTATAGCTTTCTGAGCATTTTCTTTTACCTCGAATCCTGCGAGTACGTTAGATTTTGCTACAATTTTATTATCTTTTAAGATTACAACTTTGACATTCTTTGCTCCTAAATCAATCCCCATCGTTATCATTTTCACTACCTCCTCATCTGGCCCCTAAGGTTTCCATAAATGCATTGATCTTAGCCTTTGTTCTAGCTTCATCAAACTCTCGTTCATCAGCATTATTCCCCTCAAAAGCCATAACTGGAAAACCAGCATCGAGTAACGCTAATCTATTCTCAGCAATACCAACAGTTAGTCCCTCACACCCTCTATTATAATGAAGCATGACCCCATTCAGCTTCCACTCACGAGCAATACGAATCATCATATCACTTTTCAAATGACAGGAATAAAAGTGCTGCCATTCTGGCTTATGCAGTTCGTATTTTACATACTCATACAATGCTTGATCTCTACTTGAGAACTCTACATCGGGTATTGTTTTTGCACCCCACGTACCATCTTTTTTTACCTCCCACTGACCAATCAATCCGAAGGTATACAAGGAACCTACACTTATACACCCAAACGTTTCAAGATACCTAAAAATACTAAGAAAACTCCAGGGAGGTTGTGTATCTGACATAACTCGAAAGCGTTCATTTGGCACAGCTGCAATACCTTTCTTAACCCGTTCTTTAACCTCGGGAAGAAGAACCTTTTCGTAGAAATAAGCTACTTGTTTCCCTGCTTTTTGAAGCGTGCCAAGGACATAGAGTGAATAAATGGTTTTTTCATCTAATGGTGCAGGTATAGCCTTATTCTGTTCACATATCTCTGCCCATTTTGATGTTGATACAAAATGATTACGTATGGCCTTAAACAAAAGTTCATCGTTGTAATCTCTACCAGTCACTTTCTCTAAGAATTTGATACCATCTTTAAGTTGCTCTACAACGTATTTTATTTTACTGTCGGTAAGTTCATTTGCGGGACCAACTGCATTATCTACAGTGAACATGGGGATACCTCCCTCAAGATCTGACACAGTTTGATACCACTTCGCGTGTGAACAGCAGATATGATCCTGCCAGATAAAATCAGGTTTGGGAAAACCGAGCGGTTTTGCCCCGGCAAATCGTGGGGTAAACTGTCCATCCTTATATCCAAATGCAAATTTATTTGTAATAATGGAACCCCAGTAGTTCCTCATATATGAGCAGAGATCTCTCGGATAGCCTTTTTTTTCAGTCGCCTCTAAGCATTGTAGAGAAAACTCCTTGTCAAATGCGACGGTGGCACTATATGGCTCGCTCGTAATGGGATAGACGTCATCCCCTAAACCAGCAGGTATTGCATCAAACGTCCATGCACCGCCAGCCCAGCGAATCCCTCCTCTCTCATGCGCCTCCGCATAATCCTGGTAGTACTTCATCCGGATTTGTTTTGCCTCGTCCCAGCATTTCAATTTCTCTGTTTTATATTTGGCTTGTTGTTCCATATTCTTTTTCCTCCTAGAATAAATCCTCCTCGCCAATCATCTCGAGAAATGCTTCAACACGAATCTTGAATTGGCCAACAGGGACTGTCACATCAAATTCTAAAAATAAGGTTGGGTATCCTGCGTCTTCCAATGCTTTTTTTATTGCGACGAAATCTAGTTCATGCGGATCACAAAACTTCTGCTGCATAATAATAACCCCATTGACCCTCCAATCCTTACACATCTGCAATATATGCGGTATTCTTTTGCGTTCTTCCCAGTCTTTTGAGGGACAAGGAATTCTGTCTACATATCGTGCTGCGAGAGATGATAACCGATCTTTCCCTGGTTTTACCTCATTCCAAAAATATCGGGACCCAGTACAATGATCGTCAACCACAAATGTGGCACCGCATTTTTCAACCATATTCATAAAAACCGTGTCGTCGTCCTCTGAACCCAAAATCATCAACCGACTCCCAACCTCTCTCTCAGGTGTATGTTTTTCAAGAGTTGTAATAAGTTTTTTTAACTCCTTGTTATGCTCAGCTTTATCAGTCATCTGGTTTGCAATAACAACTTCCATAACCTCCTCACCAGTGAGAGGAGGATTATCACGTTTTCTTAAATCATACAACTTTTTCATCAAACGTCTGTTTTCGTTATACACATTGATAGCATCATCCAAAGCCTTGTCAGTTATCTCTTTACCAGTCCAGTTTTCAACTTCTTTTTTGAACACTTTATATTCTTCAGTCAGAAACTCGTATGCATGTGGACTTTGTACTTTATGAGGCATACAGAGGAATTTTTCAAACTCAACTGGTCTGTGTTTTATCCAGCTTGTATATGCTTGACGGATATGAAGACAGGATTGAGCGATCATCAAACCATCAAGATATGTGTATCTATTTTTGAGTCCTTGAGCAAGACAATCCCGGCAGAACGGACAAAACATCGCAAAAATATGAGGTTCTGTGACATCCTGCGGTTCATGGCTACCAAGGATGCGAACTGGTAATACCCCGGCGGCATATAAAAGCTCCTCAGGTACATAAGTACAGAAATACCCCATCACCTTTCCTCTAGTATTTTCTTTCCATTGTTTTGCATATTCATGTCTATTTTTTTCCCATTCTTTAAATTGTTCAATCATTTCCATTACTCCTTTATTATTTCTTAAAAAGTTTAATCTGATTTTTTTTCCAAGTTGATAAAGGAGCTTTTATCAAATCCTATTGATTTGAAAAAAGCTATTAAATCTCCACTATCCCACTTTACGGAAGTATATATTTCTCGTATTTCTTCATCTTTGAAATAGCGTATTAATGCTAGTGCAAGTTTTGTTCCTATTCCTCCGCCCATAAGTTTTGGATCAATCTCTATCATTTCGATCCACCCTGATCGCTCCACGCCAAATCCCCATTCTTTTATACAACCAACAACAAAACCGACGACTGTGTTGTCTTTTTCTGCGACAATACATGTTTTCGGATTCTTTTTAATAGATGATGTGAAGAAATCTTCGATTGCATAATTCGTACTTTGACCTAAGCCTTCTTGTATAACTTTTTGGTGAATCTCAGCAGCTTGATGAATATCTTTTTCTTTCATTGCTCTAATAATGATATCTGTCATACTACTATCCTACCATTAATCAACCCTGATAATTTTTACTTTTTTTCCAATCCAATCTGGAGGAAGGTAGATACGGCCACTATTACCACATCGTTTAACTTCTTTTTCGATCATCTCTTGTCCGTAGACTTCAAATTTTGCTTGCTCGTTTACCATAGAACCCCTTATAACTACATTATAGCTACATTACCGATATAATACTTGATTTATAAAATCTTTTCGTACCGGATCTACAATAGGTATGTATCAATATTTTTTCACGTTGTATTCGCTTTTTCTAAAGAGTAATAGAGCTTAATTTCTGGTACCTCTTCAAAAATTTTTGGAACAGCTTGTAACCTCATACCAATCGTAATCTCTTCTTCAGGAATGTTAATCCATCCTAAAAGCCGACCACCATCATCCAAATCAAGTACACCAAGAGAGTAGGGGGCAATATCGTCAAAACCCGTAGGCGCTGCAAAAATAATCGTATAAGTATGCAACCGCCCTTTACCTGAGCATTCAAACCACTCAAACTCATCAGAAAGACAGCTCAAACAATCTGCACGAGGTGGAAACGAGATTTCCCTGCAGTTTTTGCATCTCGTTCCCATGAGTTTCCCGTTCTTCAGATAGTCTGCAAACTCAGCGACTTTTGTATAGGGGACAAAACTTACTTTACCAAAGTAATGAAACGGCATCTTTCTACCTCCTATAAATGTGAACAAAGCAGTATTGACCGATACCGCCTACGTTATGGGTCAACCCAATTTCTGCGTTTACTTGTCTTTTTCCTGCTTGCCCTCTCAATTGTTTAACAATTTCTGCTGTCATTGAAACCCCTGTGGCTCCAACAGGATGACCTTTGGCTTTAAGGCCTCCATCCACATTTACCGGGGTTTTACCCCCAATGTAGCTCTGCTTGTTTTCTATAAATTTTCCTCCTTCTCCCTTCTTACAGAACCCTAAGTCTTCATAGGCCATGAGTTCTGCTATAGTGAAACAATCATGTACCTCTGCCACCTGAACATCCTCCGGTTTGATCCCTGCTTGTTTATATGCTTGCTTTGACGCTTCAACCGTACTCGGTATTCCAATAAAATGTGGTCGCCGTAAGACAGACATCTGAGCCGAAGCAGAACCTACACCATCAATCCAAATAGGTGTATCATTGAGTTTCTTTGCTTTTTTTTCATTTGCCATAATAATGCATGCGGCTCCATCAGCATTCGCGCAGCAGTCAAAAACGTTCAGAGGATAAGCCACTTTCTCTGAGGATAAACATCGTTCAATAGTGACTTCTTTCTGAAACATCGCCTGTGGGTTCAATGCTCCATAATGATGATTCTTTACAGCCACCATCGCCATCTGCTCTTTAGTAGTTCCAAATTCATACATATGCCGCGTTGCATACATTGCGTAATATCCTGGAAAAGTTGTACCAAAAATCGATTCCCATTGTACATCTCCTACCCTTCCCATCAATGCGAGTATCTCAGGAGTGGTAAGCTCTGTCATTTTCTGAACCCCTATAACGGCCACAATCTCATGCATCCCGGATTTGATCGCCATATACGCAGTGCGTATCGCCGCGCTTCCCGAAGCACATGCGGCTTCAGTAAGCCAGGTCGACTGTGGATTCATACCTAAATACTCTGCTATCACACCCGGCAGGGACCGCTGTTTGTGATATTCTGGAGATGACCCCACACTTAAAAAATCAATGTCATTTCTAGAAATACCACCAGCATCCATTAACGCATCCCGAAACGGTTCACACGCGAGCTCCTGAACTGTTGCGTCACTCCTTCGCCCGAACTTACCATGACCTATACCAACGACACCCACCTTCATTTCTCTACCGTCCTAGATGTACTGTCCACCATCAACCTTGATGATTCCACCAGTAATATGCCTTGCTTTCTCGCTACACAGAAACGAGACAACATTTGAAATATCCTCCGGAGTTGCAAGTCTTCCGAGAACCGTCTCATCGATAGCATTTTTCAAAAACTCAGGGGGAATAGATTTCGTCATCTCTGTCATCACCATCCCTGGCGCGACAGCATTCACATTCACGTTAAACTTCCCTAGCTCCTTTGCTAAAGCTTTCGTCAGTGCGATCTCACCGCCCTTTGCTGCAGAATAGTTTGTCTGACCGAATTTTCCTCGTAGTCCATTTATAGAGGTAATATTCACAATCTTTCCATACCTCTGATCCTTAAAATAACGTGCTGCGATCTTATTATAGATATAATATCCTTTCAAATTCACTGCAATAACCTGATCCCAATCGGCTTCATTCATCTTCCATATTACCCCGTCACGGGTGATCCCTGCATTGCATACAAGGATGTCTACACGGCCAAAGGCATCAATAACCTGAGAAAACATTTTCTCAGCATCTGCAGAGCTTGTCACATCAGCTTTAACAACTACTGCCTTCCTCCCGAGCTCTTCGATCCGTTTTTTAACAGCCTTTGCTTCTGTATCATGCTTCCTATAGTTAATAGCCACATTCGCTCCATCCTCTGCTAATTTAATGGCAATCGATGCACCTATCCCGACACTACCACCTGTTACTAAAGCATTTTTATCATCGAGCTCCAGAATATCAACCTCCAATACCTTTTATAGCCAGTAAATAACATATGATATTTTAAAATATGGGGTCTAAACCTACTTTTTAGTACCAGGATTTATAACTTTAGTATTTGTTAAGATACTCTACAACCCAGAGACGTCAATACCTTTTTCTCCCAATATGAAGATGAAAATCAATGACTATACCTGTACACACAAAGATAGCTTTCTGTTACTTACTTTTTGGCTTCGGCAATACCTCTTCAATAAGCTTGGCATCGAAGGGATGCCCATCAGCTAGCAATCGTCGATATTTCACAAAGTCGATGACATCGCTACCAGTTAATTTTCTGTTGTTGAACGCATGAAAACCAAGGAACGCTTCCGTTGCCATGTTAGCAGCAAGCCAATGGCGGTTTGCTAGTTTTGTCTGATCCCAAAAGAATTTCTTTTTCAATCGTATCCCATCAATGGACTTCATTAGACAACCAGGCATGAGATTAGTGTATGTCCAGATGATATCACTCACGGTTTTATCTAAAAGCTCAAAATCTGTTGGTACAGACTTCATAGCCTCTTTTGCTTTTTTAAACTCCTCTCCCTTTAGAAATTCACCGTAAACAATCTCCCCATTCTCTACATATTTATCTGTGATGACGGTTGGGTTTCTCATAAATGTCCCACCCTTTTTCAATACCGGTAGCACCTTACTTACGAGACTAACCCGATTCATCTTATAGGCGCTCCATAACTCACAAGAAATGCAGTTCCACATGGCATCCTCAATCCCTAGATACCATGGGAGAAAATCAGTGGAACCCCCATCTGGTGCAGAGCCATGGCGTGGGCCTGCCTGCCCAAATACTGCGAGATCTGAGGAAACAGTGATATCGCAAGCCATCCCGATCTCTTGTCCACCAGCAACACGCATGCCATTTACTCGGCAGATAGTAGGTTTTTTACAATTGAGAATCGCGTCTACCATGCCATTAAACAAGTCCATGTATTCCCCGTATTCAGTGGGTCTCCCGCTGTAATATTCAGCGTATTCTTTCGTGTTTCCTCCAGTGCAAAAGGCTTTGTCTCCAACTCCTGTGAATATTGCTGCTACTACGCTGCGATCCATAGATGCTCGATTGAAGCCGGCGATGACGCCTTTCACCATATCTGTTGTGTAGGAGTTGTATTGGTTTGGATTATTCAAAATAATCCAGGCTGTGTTCAGTCCTTTAATTTTGTTTCCTTCTTGGTCAATTACAAGTCGTAACTCATATGTTGTACACGGTGGTTGTGTACCAAAATGTTCATCGCCCCATAGATTATGATCTTTTATCTTATTGTCTTGTGGTAACCAATCTAAAGCCATTGTATTCCTCCATTAATCTTACCCAAAATTTTTTTGAGAGTAGAACGATATCTCCTTATTTATAGTTTGGTGAATTGTAATAGAAGATATCCTTTGCGATGTTCTTTTATAATCACACCTCTAACACATAAAATTATTATACTGTAGTTTTATATCGTTGAACCAGAGAGAGAGGCATGAAAGCTGCGGTTTTATATGGAAAAGAAGAGCTGAACATAGAAACTGATTTTGAAAACCCTGTTATGAAAAACTCAGATGTTCTTATACAGTCAAAATATGGGGGACTATGTAGTACAGACCGTAGTCTATATCGTGGTTTCGTACCATTTCAACCACCACTAATCATAGGACACGAAATATCTGGTATAGTTAAAGAAGTAGGTAAATCCGCAAAAGGCTTAGATGTTGGAGATCACGTGATTATACCACCAGTATACCCCGGGTGCGAGGATGAATCCTGTTCCTCATGCAAAGAAGGATTAACAAACAGATGTAAAAAATCAGTTTTCATAGGGCATGGTGTACATGGTGGTGATGCAGAATTCATAGCTATCCCATCTAGATACACCTTCAAAATCAACCAATCCGTACCATTAGACGAAGCATGTATCATACCAGATGCGGTGTCAACACCGTTCCACGCGTTAAAAAGCAGATCCATCCCCCCTCATATATTACGAAACACAGCAAATCCTAAACAGTTATTCGACCAAAAGAGTCATTGGCTTCATGGAAAAAATATCGTGGTTTTTGGTGTTGGTGGCGTTGGTGGACCTACTGTGAATCTTGCTGCTCGATATTTTAAAGCGAAAAATGTTGTTGCTGTTGACATTTTCGATAATAAGCTTGAGCTTGCCAAAAAACTTGGTGCAACGCATACAATAAATTCTAAAGCTTTCTATGAGGATAAAAACCTCGCAATAAAAGAACTAGCAGGTAAAGAAAAAGCAAAGGCAATTTCAGAACTCGCTAAACATATCTCTTCATATCTAACTGAAGATAAATTTCAAGTGGATTGTGTAGTTGATTGCTCGGGTGTCCCGGAGACATTCCCTTTGGCAGTCGAAACAACTAGTAAGAATCGAATCATAGTCCAAGTCGGATGGCCACCAAAACCAGTGAGTGAGTTTTTAAATCAAAAAATCATGGATAAGTATTTGACCATCAATGGAACATGGGCGTGTCCTATGAACGAAATGAAAGAAATCGTAACAGCAGTTGAAAAC
The DNA here is from genome assembly GCA_001595945.1 of Thermoplasmatales archaeon SM1-50. GTDB lineage: Archaea > Thermoplasmatota > E2 > DHVEG-1 > DHVEG-1 > SM1-50. The sequence goes on along the minus strand of LSSI01000005.1, from coordinate 1,419 downwards.
AAACAAGTGGATTTAAACCTGCTCGTAACCAACAAAGACTATACTCTTGACAGATTAGAGAATGCGATACAAGATCTTGAAGTAGGGAAAATACTCGGGAGAGCAGCCATAGCCATTAAATAAGAAGCGAAGGGGGAGAATCTATGGAATACAAGTACATAGTTGTAGACGAAAAAGATATGATCGGGAGAATCACCTTTAATAGACCACCAGTAAATATTCTTAATATTGAGATGATGGAAGAAATAAATAAAGCATTAAAAGAATTCCAGAAAAAAAAGTTAAAGGTTTTACTCATCAATGCAATTGGTAGAGCATTCTCTGCAGGTGTAGACGTATCAGACCATACCAAAGATAAAGTAAACGAGATGATACAGGTTTTCCACGAAATCTTCACCAACCTTAGCAAGATTCATGCACCAACCGTTGCACTCGTTAATGGAGCAGCGCTGGGGGGAGGATGTGAAGTTGCAATGTTCTGTGATATCGTGATTGCCTCAGAAAAATCCAAATTTGGGCAACCGGAAATCAAAGTTGGGGTGCTTCCTCCAGTGGCAGCTGCTATTTTCCCGAAACTTATTTGGAGTAAAAAGGCGTTGGAGTTAATTGTAACTGGGGAAATCATCGGTGCAAATGAGGCGAAAGATCTTGGTCTTGTAAATCATATTCTTCCAGTGGATACTTTTGAAGTTGAAGCAGAAAAATTCGTTACGGAGAAGCTTGCGAGTAATAGTGCTGTTGTCATGCAGTTGACAAAAAGAGCGTTTTTAGAGGGTGCTACTCAAAACTATGCAGATTCGATTAAAAAGATTGAGGATATTTATCTCAAGGAGCTTATGAAAACCAGTGATGCATATGAAGGGCTTGCTGCGTTTCTTGAAAAACGACAGCCCATTTGGAAAAATGAATAAATTTTTTATTTGCCTGTAAAAACTGGTCTTCGTTTCATGACAACTGATTTTAATCCTTCTAATGCATCTTGAGTTGAAAATATTTCTTGGAGATGGCTGTGCTCTACTTCTAATCCGTCGGTTAAATCCAGGTGACTGCCCTCGTCTATTATTTTGTTAGCGAGTTGTATAGCAAGCGGGGCTTTATAGGAGATAGTTTTTGCTATTTTTTGTCCGAGTTCATTAAGATCTCCTTTACCAGTTAATACATTTTGTATATTAGTATCAGTGAAGAACTCCTTGATTTTTTTGTAGTAATATGATAACTCAATTGTTGGTTTCGTTGATTTTGTTCGTATTTTTTTACTCTCGACAAGTTCACAAATCTTGTTATCGAGTTTCTCAGGGGGTACAACGTATTCGACTAATCCTATCGATGCTGCGTTTTTTGCATCAAGAATTTTGCCTGTAAAGATCAGGTATTTCGCGAGTTCTTTACCGATATAGTGTGTGGTCCTCTGAGTCCCTC
>LSSI01000004.1 GCA_001595945.1 Thermoplasmatales archaeon SM1-50 | reverse complement strand
AGGGATGAAAAATGTTTAATTTTTTTGTTTCTTTTAAAAAAAAGAATGTCGAACGGATATCATATTTTTTTTCAATATCCATTATTTTTTCAAAACACCAATAAGGATTTGATTTCTCAAATAGAGAAAAAAGATGATAAGCTCGTTTTTCGATAAGAAAATGAGTAAAGAACTGATAGGTTTTTCTGACTCTATCGACATCATGGCTTAAAAATACAGCGAATTGTTTCCCTTCCGGCCATTCAATTTTTTCCATAATAGATAGACATGGTATAGTATCCTTCATTTTTCCTTCTATCGACTTTCTTGACTCATCAATTCTAATGTAAAAGGATCAAAGACAACATCAACCATATCCGGTGTTGAGAAGGATAAATTCATCTGTTCGATTTCATCACGAGTAAAAAGCTCGTCATACACATAAACATTTAACCCCTTTTCTTTTAAAAGTCTTGCAAGCGCAAGATTTCTGCTTTTATGCACACTTTTCACCCCTTTTCTAAACGAAATTCCTTTAATACAAATTTTTACATGCGGTAATGGTTTTTTAACCTCTTTACAATAAACGATAATCCGCTGAATCCAATAATCTATCATTCCATCATTTACACCATGCGATGACTGAAGCATTATAGTAAAATCTGGTTTTTTCCTTTTTTCCATTTCCTTGATAAGAAACCAAGGATACACAGGAATACAATGCCCCCCAACACCAGTTGAAGGCAAATGAATATCACAATATTGATGATTTGCATGTTGTCGCGCCTCATAAAAATCTAAATCAAGCTCTTCAGCTATCTTAAATAACTCATTAGCAAGAGCGATATTAGTAAACCGATAACATCCTTCAATAACCTTAATAAACTCAGCAACCCGAGCTGTTGAAACAAGTGAAAGATTACCAATAAATTGCTTATAAACATCAAAAGCTACTTTTCCACTGTGTTGATCCACCCCACCAACAACCTTTGGAAATTCTTTCAATCTTGAAACACTTACTCCTGTCATAATCCGCTCAGGAGAATACGCAAGATAAAACTCACCAACATGTAACTTACTTTCTTCCTCCAGCCAGTCCTTAACAAAAGTTTCTGTCGTCCCAGGAGGAACTGTTGTTTCCAATACAACACAATCCCCTTTTTTCAATACCTTTCCAATGTTACGAAATGCGTTTTCCAACATACTAAAATCAGGTTGATTATTCTCATCAACAAACAAAGGAACAATCACAATAAAAAAGTCACATTTCTTTGCATCCTGATAGGTAGTTGAGGCAACAAGTGTTTTCCCACCATAGGCCCTTACTAGAGAATCTAACCCCTCTTCTTCAGGAATAGGATTGATACCATTGTTGATTTTTCCGCATCTTTTTTTATCAACATCAATTCCTATCACTGATCTACCACTATTTGCAATAACAGCTGCCAGCGGAAGACCTGCATATCCCAACCCAATAACTGCAACGCATCGATCCAAGGTATTATTAAGAGGACCAATTTTATTATTCACTTACATCCCTCATTAACTGCAGAAGCAACTCGTTGGAGATCTTCTGATTTCGAAAATTGGATGTAATATTTCAATTCTTTCATTTTTCCCTATTTTAACCTCTCTGCTAATATTTAGAAAATACCAAATCTGTATTCCGTTATCAAGCGGTATACCGTCACCTATGATAGCAGTTTTTTGAATCATAATATTTTTACCTCTGTTCCTGTTTTATATGATTGCGTTGCAGCCTCTGCAATTTTTAATGCAAATAAACCATCTTCACCGGTTACTAATGGTTTAATATTGTATTCTATTGCTTGAATAAAATCAACAAATTCATTTCGCAAAGGTTCTTTTTTCTCTAACAAAATATTTTTTGTATTATACTGGATTGGAACATTAAACAAATTCATTTCATTGACTTCTTTATAAGAAGAAGATGCCATTGCTATCGACTGGTCAATATAATTTACATCAACAAAATACTCAGAGCACGTGAGTAAGAGTCTTCGTATTTTCATAGGAGTAAGCCAATTCACTTCCACAATACCACAAATCCCACTCTCGAAATTCAACATAATATTTGCATGATCTTCATATGTAATGGTATTGTTATAGTTACCAGCTCTTGCATATACAGAGTGTACTTCACCTGCGAGATAACGCATAATATCGATATCATGAATCCCAAAATCAAAAATTACCCCCACATCATGAATTCTCCCTGGATAATTACTTACTCGTTTTGATGCAAGAGAAATCAGGTTACCAAGTTTCTTACTGTTTAGATTTTCTTTTACAAACCTAATCACTGGGTTATATCGTTCAATATGACCCACCATAAAAATTAAATCTTCTTTTTTTGCCTTTTTTACTAGCTCCTCTGCTTTTTGAGCACTATCGCATATAGGTTTTTCTATTAAAACATGTTTACCCTGGTTCAAAGCATCCATGGCTATTTTATAATGAGTATTTGTTGGTGTCGCAATACTTACTGCATCAATTTCTTTGAATAAATCCTTATAATTCAAAAATGATTTTATTTGAAAACGATTTGCAATATCTTTTACAACTTTAACATCAATATCAGCCACACCTCCCAGTTCAACTATTTCAAGCTCAGAACAGACCCGAACATGGTTTTTCCCCATCGAACCTGTCCCTATGACGCCAATATTAATCATAACACATTCTCCACTAAAAAGATATAATGTACTCTATCTCTTTTAACCTTTCGAAAAATTATATAACCGTATATTTATCTAATATATTCACTATTTTTTTAGCTGCGGAGCCATTACCAAAGTGTGCACTCTGTTTTCCACTCGGCTTGAAGTTTTCTATTGCATCCACTATTTTCTCCTTATGTGCCCCAACTAGAATATTCCATCCATCCTTAATAGTCTCAATCCATTCAGTATTCTCTCGTAATGTAATACAGGGAACATTCAATAAATACGCTTCTTTTTGGATCCCCCCAGAATCTGTTAATATTTTTTTTGCATTTTTTTCAAGCCAAACAAAGTCAAAATAACCAACTGGTTTTATCATACAGACATTTTTACCGATTTTTTTACTTAAATCATATTTTTTTATAAACCTCTCAGTTCGAGGATGTAATGGAAACACAATTTTTTTATCGATCGAAGATAACGCCTTTAAAATATTTGATAAATTGAGTACATTTTCAGTATTTGATATTCTATGTATTGTAGTTAAAAAATATTTCTTAGGTTGAATATTAAGGTTTTTTAGGATATGTGATTTTTCCGCAATCTTCATATTTTGCCGAAGAATATCACACATGACATCTCCAACAAGAAAAACTTTTTTAGTAATTCCCTCATTTTTCAAATTATTTACCGCTGTCTTCGTAGGAGCAAATAAAAAATTTGATATATGATCTGTTATTACTCTGTTTATTTCCTCTGGCATTGTTCTATCAAAACTTCTTAAACCAGCTTCAATATGTCCTATTAAAATCTTAAATCTTCTAGATGCCATAGCACCAGCCAGGGTAGAATTTGTATCACCATAGAGGAGTACAGCATCGGGTTTCTCCTTTAAAAAAATTTTATCTAATTCAACCAACATTCGCCCAATTTGGGCACCATATAATCCTGAACCAACACCAAGGTTATAATCAGGTTTTGGTATCTGGAGCTGATTAAAAAAAAGCTTAGACATTTCATAATTATAATGCTGTCCAGTATGAACCAAAATTTCCTGATTATTTTTTCTTAACTCCTTTGAAATAATAGCATATTTAATAAATTGCGGACGAGTACCAATAACAGATATGATTTTAATTACAATCACCTGAATTTATACTGTGTCTCAGGATGGTTTTTTATCTCTTTAAAACTCTCAGGATAATTTTCAATATACCACACGATAAATGAAGTAATATCAATTTTATCATCTAATAACTTCTGCTTTTTCTTATTCCATTCCTTTTTAATATCTGGATCTTTAATTAAAGAAAGAGCCTTTTCTATTGCATGATCAGGATTTCTATAACTAAAAATCAACTTATAGTTGTGCTCTAACTCGATAAAGTTGCCCATATCATTCGATCCAACAAAAGAATTACATCGTATAACAGGTGTTCCAAGAATTCCTGCTTCCGTAGTCATTGTCTGAGTATCTGTAACAAGCATTTGTGCATAATATAAACAATCATGAATTTTATGTTTAGGAATATTAAGTAAATATTTCTCTAAATCCTTTGTTACTTTTTTTTCTGAAGAAATAAAAACACGAGCATATTGTTCGAGTCCTGAAACTAAACGTCTTTTTTGTTCTAATGAATAACTACCAACACCTGCGTCATGTACAGCATCAAAACCATTGAATCGAACAATAACAAAATTTTCATTTTTTCCAATGTTTAATAAATCAAAAATGTTTTCATCGGGAGTAAAGTAATGAGGATGAAGATATGCTAGCTCTTTATAACTATTCACTTTTATATGCTTTTTTCCTAAATCATCAATATATGATTTCGTTGTAACAAGAGAATCAACAAAAGGCATAAACATTTTATATTGAAGTAGATAAGCAAAATTAATATGAGGTTCCGAATCTTGAAATACTATTGAAGGGCATCGAAGGATAAATCCAGAATAGGATTCCTGACCACCAAAGCCTAAAATCATCTTAGGTTTATATTTTTTTAAAAGATTACGAGCTCTAAGGACATTAATAGGTAAATCTACTATTTTACCAATTTTACTTTCATGGGATTTTCCATATAAAAAAAACTTTAAACCTAATTCATTAGCCAATGGTAATGTTTCACCGTAATCCCTAACTAAAATTTCAACAGTATGTCCTTTTTTTTCTAAAGCATTAACTATATTTTTAAAAAAATGAACCTGAGCAGGTGTATTAATAACGATTCCAATGTTCATTAATGTTTCCTTACAATTCTTTTGACACCATCAATAGTATAATGCATTATATTATTGCTTCGTATTCTAGTACTTAAATATTGCTATTAACGAAGATTCTTATGAAACTAATCTTCCTATTGTTTTTCATCCATTGCATCCCATTATAAATGAATAACAGGAGAGATTATTTATTTTTTCAAAATCCTATATATTCATTGTATTATATCAACCTTTCTTTTAGAAATCAAATAACTCTTATTCTATAATTTTTACAGGACTTTTATACTTTTCAAAATATGAAGGAATTATCATTAAGTATACTTCTGTATTTATCTCAAATATTAGAAGGAGAAATCGAATAAATAGTTAATTCATAGCTACTTTAAAAAATCGATTATATATCCTTGAAGAAAAACAATATTTTTATCGCAATTAACTTAAATGGATTTACATATAGAAGGATTGAATTATACGAAGGAGATTTCAAAAAATTGAAACCATCATTTCAATTAACATCAGGCAATAAAACAAAGCAATATTTCAAGAAAATCATGGGAATGATCTTAATAATACTCGGTATCATTTTTATCTTTCCTACTTTCCTTTTTCATTTTAGACTATCAGCAACGCTACTTTTAATAGGATTTGTTATTATTTTCATAATAAACGGACAAGATACAGATAAAATAATTAATACTAAAAAAATTAATAATATGCAACTCATAATAATTATTGCAATATCAACTCTTATCTTATTGTTAATAACAATACAGGTAGAACTTGATATGTTTATAATTTTAACAATTATTAGTTTACTCGCTCTTAAAGAATTTTTAGATACATTCCTAAGCTCACATCTTCAAAAACGAATTACGATTCTTCTTTATATCCTTTTCATTCCCCTTGTAATAATTTTTGCACAAAAAATAATAAATATTTTAAACATGTATCCAAGCTAATATCATGAGATATCACTTCAAAAAATATCCAATCGACATTCTTCTATTTCTTCTTTGGAATATAACATTACTTCCGGTTGTTTTATTAAACATAGAAGAAATTATACGTATCATTATAGGATTACCCATCCTTTTCTTTATTCCAGGATATTTCCTCATTTTTGTACTTTTTCCAATAAAAAATGAAGAGAAGGGCATTAAAGGATTGGAAAGAATCGGATTAAGTTTTGGATTTTCAATAGCGATAGTTTCTCTACTTGGATTAACTTTAAATTTTACCCCTTGGGGAATACAACTTGTATCTGTCCTCTTATCACTCTTCTTTCTGACAGAAGGTTTAGGAGTAATCGCATATTATCGTTGGAAAACAACTGACCCAGAAAAACGGTTTACAATTTCTCTTGATACATCACGATTTAAATACCAAACAAAGATTGAGAAAATACTAACAATTTTCGTAGGTCTATCAATTATCTTAGGACTATCATCTATCGTCTATATTATCGTGCAACCAAAGGATATAGACGGATTTACATATTTTTATATTCTTAACACTGACAAAGACGCAACTAACTTTCCCCAAGACATATTAGCTGGACAAGATACTAGCGTTATCCTTGGTCTTATCAACCATGAATATAAAACAATAACTTATACCATCGAAGTATGGCTTATTGATGAATCAACTATTTTTAATGAAACAACACAAAAAAATGATACTATCTATAACCACGCTTGGTTTATAGATGAAGTAGTCGTAACGCTGAATCACACTGAAATTACTAATGATAAAAACAAAACACAAAAATGGGAATATAATTACACATTTACTCTAACAAAAATTGGATATTATAAATTAGCATTTCTTCTCTTTACCACACCTTCAGAGACCTATGATAGTCAACACGACTACAAAGATAGTATACATCAAAAAATAAAAAACTCTTATAGGGAATTGCATCTATGGTTCTATGTCGGATAATATATATTTTGTAAAAAACAAAAAATATATTAAAAACTAAAACAGTAGGTTTTCACTTTAAGGTTCTAAGAAATACATTATTATAGGGCAAGATTATTATAAAATTACAGAACGGAGGCAACGGTGAAGGGAAAAGCATTGATTTATCTTTTCATTCTTCTGTTATTAATGGGAGTGATCGCCATTGCGCTCTCACATCAGGCGGAACTCTACATCACTCCGTCTACTCTCTCTTTTAATATAAAAGAAAAAATAAATGATACTCCTGAGTTTATAAAAAATTATACAATCTCCTTTTCAAAAAATGATTTTTCGTTTAATAAACTCAAAGGATTCGACACGATACAATTAGACGACGGAATATACACAAAGTGGATAGGAAAACCAATGATACCAATAAAAACAATACGAGTGGCGTTACCAGTGGATATGAACGTATCCACTGTTAAAATCTTGTCCCTTGTAGAACAACCAATACATGGGACGTATCTTCTTATCCCTGCTCAATTACCACAACACAGAAACATAACTCTAATGACAAATCTCAATCAACAACTAAATCATACACTCTATAATTCAAATACACCCTATCCGAATGAGCACATCAGATTCATTCGACAGATGGATCTCGCAGGACAAAACATAGCAGAACTAGCCATATATCCAATTCACTATCTAGGAGCTCAAAAACGTCTCACAATAGTAACATCACTTACATTCAGCCTCGAAGGAACAAAAGGTTATCAATGCGGTGATTATCTCTCAAAAAAAGCTTCAAATGCCAACCGAGAAACATATGAACAAATGGTAAAAGAGATGGTTATAAACCCAAATGAGGTTCAACTACAAGTTTCACCACGACCACAACCACTTGGTGTCCAACCAGGGAATTTCGAATATGTGATTATCACCCCCCAGGATTGGGTGAGCACGTTCCAACCCCTTACGGACTGGAAAACAAGAAAAGGTATTCCTGCAACCATTGTGACCACATCATGGATTTATACCCAAGGTGGTTACAGTGGCACCCAGGCTCAAAAGATAAGAGCATTTATTATAGATGCGCATACTCATTGGGGTACGACATATTTCCTTTTAGGAGCAGACACAAACAATATACCAACCTATACAAAAAGCTTCACACTTTCTGGAACAAATTATGATGTTCCCTCAGATACGTACTATGCTGATTATGATGACGATTGGGTCTGTGAAGTACACGTTGGCCGTGCATCTGTACGGAATATAACTCATGTTACTACATTTGTTAACAAAGTTCTCACGTATGAAAAAACTCCTCCCCTCACCAATTATACCACAACAGCTTTTTTCTGCGGATTTGACCTAAATGAATCCGGAAGCGGCGAAGGACAAGGATGCAAAGAGTACATAAAAAACACATGGATCCCATCAGGATGGACATACCGATGGGAATACGATGATGAAACCACTAACCATAAAACAGAGACCATTAATAACTTGAATCTAGGAAACAATTTAGTCAATCATATTGATCATTCAAGCACAGATTTATTGGGAACAGGGACCATCAACCATAACCAAGGAATCACCACGACTGATGCCCTAAACCAGACCAATGGGAATAAACAAAGCATCATCTATTCAATTGGATGCTGGGCATGTGATTTTATTGATGAAGAATGCGTCGCTGAGGGATTTCTTCATAGTACAGATGGGGGAGCAGTCGCATTTATCGGAAACACACGATATGGATGGCATTTACCCTATTACACAGATTACTACTCCCTTCGATTCGACCGGTATTTCTTTCGATCTCTTTTCACTCAAGAGCACTACACACTTGGAGTAACTTTTTCAGACCATAAAAACGATGCCTATAGTGATGCAGGAAATGGAACACTGACAGATTACAATCAATACATCTTTTATGAACTTACCTTACTTGGTGATCCTGAACTACCAGTTTGGACAGAGAACCCAATGAGTTTGAATGTGACACACCCTAATCAGCTACATCGTAACTCCGAACCATTTATGATTATGGTCACATCAGATACCGGCACCCCTATTAATCACGCCTCTGTCTGTCTCTGGAAAGACACTGAGATTTATTTAACGGGGTATACAAATACAACAGGTGCAGTTACCTTCTATCCATCACCAGTAACGGTCGGCTGGATGAACGTAACTGTCACCAAACATAATTACCTCCCCTACGAGGGACAACTCAGTCGATAACCGTCAGCAATATACCTCCTCTTGCGAATTTTATCTATTCCCCAGTGCATCCAACAACATCAGACCCACTCCAGTTCACTGACATCTCCGTAGACATTGATGGAACAATTATCTCCTGGTCATGGAGTTTTGGAGATGGAACCACATCTACAATCAGAAATCCATCCCATCAGTATGCTGATGATGGCGTTTACCTTGTCTCCTTTACTGTGACTGATAACGACGGAGCGGAAAATACAACAACAACTCAGTCGATAACCGTCAGCAATATACCTCCTCTTGCGAATTTTATCTATTCCCCAGTGCATCCAACAACATCAGACCCACTCCAGTTCAACGACACCTCTATCGACATTGATGGAATGATCACTCTTTGGTCATGGAGTTTTGGAGATGGAACAACCTCCCCTCTACAAAATGCGAGTCATCAATACACAAAACAGGGAACCTACAACATAACATTAAATGTCACTGATGACGATGGTGCCCACGCAACAAAATCAACATCTATCTTCGTCGCCAATACACCACCAACTGCGAACTTTATGTATACTCCCCTTAATCCAACAACAAGCGACATAATCCAATTCACTGACACATCAACAGACCCCGATGGCACAATCATCGCATGGTCCTGGACATTCGGCGACGGCAACACATCCACACAACGTCATCCCACACATACATACCAAAAGAAGGGAATATACATTATAACTCTCGAAATCAGAGATGACAACGAAGCAACAAATATTGTCTCGAAATCCATAGCAGTAGCAAATACCCCCCCAAAAGTATACTTCACGTATTCACCATCAAACCCAAAAACCATCGACACCATCCAATTTAACGACACCTCAATAGATTCTGATGGTCTCATAATTTCATGGATATGGACATTTGGAGACGGAGGCACCTCAACAGAACGCAATCCCTCACATACCTACGAGAGTGCAGGATTCTACACTGTAACCCTAACAGTAACAGACAACGATGGAGGAGAAAATATAACGAACACCTTACTACAAGTCGCAAACACCCCCCCCACAAGTAATTTTTCATATACCCCTACATATCCAACGATCTACGACCTGGTTTATTTCTCTGACACATCAATCGACCCTGACGGCACTCTTCAATCATGGTATTGGGATTTTGGAGATGGAATCCACAGCAACACACGTAATCCAACACACCAATTTACCCAAAATAGAACTTTCACAGTAACCCTTGAAGTAACTGATAATAATGGCAGCACAGATTCTTTTACGAAAGAGATCATTACAAGAAAAATCTATAAAAAAACTACATACGCTGGTAACGAAACAACACTTGATTTCCTTAATGAAACACAAACCATTCTCAGTATTACTACAACTACCCCAACGAACGTTACAATGTCAAAATATTCTCAAAATCCAACAGGAAAAAACATCTACAACAATATCAGTAATCTTGAAAATTATATCGACATCACAGTTGAAAAGGAATCCGTAATTCAATGGCCTGTGTTTATTAAAATGTACTACACTCAAGAAAATCTTGCTAATTCCCACGTTACAAAGAATCAATTGATAGGGATCTATTTCTGGGACAATAGCACCATGGAATGGAACTCTTATGACAACACAGGGGTTAACACAAGTGATAATCAAAATGGATATGAGGGATATTGCTGGGCCCAAGTATGGCATCTCACAACTCTTGTTCAAGCAGGAGATACAGAACCACCCATGAAAGTAGAAGGATTGACAGTTTCCAATGCACATAATGGGAGACTAAATCTCATATGGGGTACCGGAACAGATAATGTTCAAATCCATCATTATAAAATATATAGAAATTCCATTTTCTTAATCAACAGAACCTCCACTTCATATCAGGATATCGGATTAGTCAACGGGCAATCTTACACCTATCGGGTTTCTGCGGTGGATACCTCAGGAAATGAGGGAGAGCCATCTAATCCCAAATCAAGTACGCCTACAGAATCTAGTAGTGGCGGCGGAGGAAGCAGTGGCGGCGCTGGTGGAACACCACCACCTGGACCCCAAAACAAAAATCCCATAGCAAATGCATCTGCTGGCGCACCCTATCAGGGTTTTATCAATGCAGCGATTCTCTTTAACGGATCAAGTAGCTATGATCCTGATGGAAACATAACTAAATGGCTCTGGGTTTTTGGCGATAATAGTAACGGCACTGGAAAAACAGTTCAACATAGTTATTTAAAAACAGGAACCTTCAATGTGACTCTTACTGTGTTTGACGATGAAGGAGCGTCAAATACAGATACAATAACGTGCGAGATCACACAACCAAATAGACCACCATCAAAACCACTTATTACCGGCCCTATCAACGGCAAGAAGAACACTATGTACAACTATACGGCCTTATCCTCTGATGCAGATAACGATACACTACAATATACCTTTGATTGGGGCGACTCTCTGTCTCAGACTAGTACATTCTTACCAAATGGATCAGGTTTTATTGCAAATCATAGTTGGATGTATGCAGGACGATATGATGTTACTGTAACGGTTACTGATAATCAAACAGCATCATCTTCAAAAGTATCTATATATATCGATGCAACACAAATAGGTGAAATCGGTTATCTTATCGATTATGACGGTGATGAGATTTATGACGCATTTTACTCAGATAAATTAACACAAACAGTAACAATTGAGGAAAAGAACGGTAATTATAACATTGATACTGACGGAGACGGAGATTGGGACTATACGTATGATACAACAGGAAAACTCTCAGCGTATCAACAACCACAAACACCGGGTTTTGAACTTATTTTTGTTTTATGTGCATGTGTTCTCACAGTTCTCCTATGGAGAAAGAAACAGATTGTATAGATTGCTCAGAAAAAATTGTTTCAGGATCGCAAAACGAGAACACAAAGTCAAAAGAAATGGAAAGTGGATGGTTGTTTGAGTTTTTTTCTCTTGAGACATATTTTCAGGTTGATTCACCTGGATTTCAAAGGAGGATTGCTGCGAGAGAATATCAGAAAGAGTAAACCCTTCACATTGTTCGATATAAAGGGAGGAGTCATCCAGAAGATGGACGTGTTTTATCTGACTTTCCAATAGAGTATTTTCTGATGCTTGTATGAACGTGATGAGATCATCGGAAAATGAACATTGCGTTATCAGATTATACGCAGACCGAGCAACATAAAGACCAAATGCGACATTGTTGGTAAACTTACAATGGGAGATGATGTTGTTGTTATTGTTACATATAATCGCGTCAATACCTGCATGAGTATTGTGAGTAAACATACAGCAGGTGATCAGGTTATTTGTTGCATATTGAAGTTCAATGCCATCACAGTTTTCATAAAAATTTGAGGAAGTAATGGTATTATTTGAGGATGCTGTTGTCGGAGTACCTAAGAGCACGATTCCTTCATCGTCACAGTTTCTAAATTCACATCCCGCAATCGTGTTGTGTGAACTCCAGATGGCAAGTCCAATTGGTGTATCATGGAAACTACAATTCTGTATAGTAGTATTCGGCGCAATGATTTTTATACAGGTTGTATAGAGTCCTGCTCCCTGGTTCGTAAGATCAATATCGCTTATGGTGACTTCTTTTGCACTGATGAGGATGGCATATCCGTTTTGTGCTGAAATGGTTGAGATAAATGTGCTTGATATTCCTTCTCCTTTGAGGTGAAGTGGTTTGTTGATGGTAAGAGTTTCATTGTAGGTTCCTGCAGGGAGATAGAGTGTTGCGTGTGCTGGTGCCTGGTTGATGGCATCTTGAATAGTGGGAGAAACAAGGGAACAATCCATTGTTTTCTCAGAGTCAGGTATAGTATTTCTCAAGAGTGTTCCTGCAGCGATCGCTTGAGTAATACAGATGATGTAGAGACATACGGATATCGTAAGGAAAGTGTGTAATTTCTTCAGGAGTTGTTTCTCCATTTCCTTCCATACCACCCAATCTAAATCATGTTAACTGTTATCTTGCTACTTTCTGTCGATGACTCTTTATAAAACTTCTTTGGAAAAATAACAAAACAGACATTTGTCACAAGAAGAAAAATATAAAAAATAGGTGTTTTGCACACCACACCTACTGTTCATTAGTACTAACAAAAAGGACTGGTATTCAACAATAAAATATCACAGCATAGAATGAAAAAAAATGCATCAATTACAACCAAAATAACAAACGTAATGATAAAAGAACACACACAAAATTTTTTCTTACAGAACTACAACTCTAGGTTTCTTATTCCGCTCCATTCGGCTGAAAGAACGTAAAATCAAGATTCCCCCAGTCATCATAATCACCAAACCCATGCGTCCCATCAGAGTAATCCAAAATCTTGTACGTATAGTGATAGTTCATCACAGATCGATAGTTACGAAACAACAACCTCTGCAGACTAAACGGGATTCGCATCAGCTGATTATCACAACCAGGCGGATGACCCATGTAGATACCAAGTGTATGACCCAGCTCATGAAGCATAATAAAAGCCTGTCGCGTGAAGGTATGATTCTGAAAGAACTGCGTGGAAATCACATAGGAATTCAAACCAGGTTTAAAGAAACTCGTAAAAGGATTTTCACCAGGAAACTCCATACCAGCGATAGGACGATGATCATAGACATAGAGCGCATAACGAAACACACCACGACGCCAGTTCCCCGGATCATCATGCAAAAAATACTTCTGGTAATAGAGTCGTTCCTCACCAATCCACACCATCGGGTCGAAAGGAAGAATCTCCCCACCACCCATGCAGCCATCATCAACATGAAAGACAATGTTTCGTTTCCCAAACGTCTGATACACCTGCACCGTGGTATTCAACGCAACGAAAAACCCAGATGAGCCTGGGGCAGGCGCCATCTGATCAAGCTCAAGATACATATCCCTTCGATAGGGATCTGAACCCCATACGCTGACCCGGTACTCCTCATAATTCGTCAACCCATCCTTATCGAGATCAAGTGCTGTATGATCATTAAACAGGAACGGATCATAGCCATACCTCCACTCCCAAGACAATGGCACCAAATCCTCATCATCATCCCGCTCTGCATCATTAACAAACGGATCAGTACCATAGAGCTGTTCCTCAGCCCAGCGGGGAATCCCATCACCATCAGGATCAACAACAGCTATGCAAAACCATAATTCACAATCCCGTTCGAAACAATCGTAGCTAGCATCATCACACCCATTCAGCCGACCATACCCACTAAGATCACCACAATAATCATCCCCGGTCCACTGACCGGTATAGGTATCAAACACGACCACGGCAGAACCAACCCCCGGGTCTTTCTGAAGATCACATAGATAGGAATGGTTCTCAACAAGTTCAAAGACTTCAAAGGTAATTACGATG
>LSSI01000003.1 GCA_001595945.1 Thermoplasmatales archaeon SM1-50 | reverse complement strand
ATTTGGTGACAATGGGTAATACTATCGTCGTCATCGAGCATAATATGGAAGTGATAAAGTGTGCGGATTATATCATCGACCTTGGTCCTGAAGGTGGTGATCTTGGCGGGGAAATAATCGCTGCAGGAACCCCTGAAGAAATCGCATGTACTAAGAGAAGCTACACCGGTCAAATCTTACGACCGTTACTTCGTGAGAAGAAGGTATGTTTGATATAGGCACATTCCCAACAAACCCTGGCTGTTATCTCTTTCAAAACACCAGCAAAAAGATCATTTATGTTGGAAAGGCAAAAAATCTAAGAAAAAGAATCAGAAGTTATTTTCAAAAAAAACAAATAGACCCAAAAACCAGTAATCTCATCAAAAGCATCGCCTCTATCTCCTTCATTGTGACGGATACCGAGGTTGAGGCGTTGATTCTGGAAAACACTCTTATAAAAAAACATCAACCGAAATACAATATTAATCTTAAGGATGCAAAAACCTATGCTTATATACACCTCACAGACGAACAGTTCCCCCGACTAAGTATCGCACGACAAAAAAAAGCGAATGGTATCTATTTCGGACCATTTGTCTCCGCCTTGGAACGCGACCATGTGTTGCAGTTCCTCACTAGAACATTTTCATTGCGCACCTGCAAAAAATTACCAAAAAAACCATGTCTACGTTTCCACCTCAAGCTGTGTAATGCCCCATGCATCGGTGAAATCTCAAAAGAAGATTATGATAAGAAAATACGAAACGTAAGGTTTATTCTCTCAGGGAAATCAAAGGAATTGCAAAAAAAACTAAAAAAAGAGATGACCAGAAAATCCCAGCGTTACGATTTCGAAGGCGCGCTAATTATCCGAGATCAACTAATAGCGATAGAGCATCTTCAGGAACATCAGAAAATGCAACGACAACGGACTTTTAATGAAGACATTATCAATTATCTTCTCATAGATGAACAAGTCTATCTCATGCTATTTAACATTTATAAAGGGACTCTTTCTACGAAAAACGAGTTTATCTTTGGGTACACCCCTGATTTTTTAGAAGAGTTCATTGTGCAGTATTACTCAGAGAACCCAATCCCTAAAGAAGTGATTGTCCCTCAGAGACTTTCTGAGTCTATTACAGTGTTTCTTTCGCAGAAACGTAAGAAAAAAGTCCGTATCATCTTACCCAAAAAAGGAGAAAAAAAACAGCTTCTTGATCTCGTAGCAAAAAACATTGAAAGCACTTTTTTTGGGGATATGACAAAAGTTGAGGAGCTGAAGCATAAGTTGCATCTCCAGGAATCACCCACAATCATCGAATGTTTCGATATCTCACATCTATCTGGAACCTTAATGGTCGGCTCCATGGTGCAGTTCCGCAATGGCAAAGCAGACAAATCCAATTACCGGAGATTCCGCATACGAACATTGGAGAGCATTGATGATGTCGCTGCCATAGCTGAGGTGGTACGACGACGTTATACTCGGTTGCAACAGGAACATACGGCATTACCACAGCTTATCATCATCGATGGGGGAATCGGACAACTTAACGCTGCGGTTTGTGAACTTGAGAAAATCGACCTAAAGATCCCCATCCTTTCCATCGCAAAACAATTTGAAGAAATCTATCTACCTGGCTTCCCAGAGCCACTTCATCTCGGTAAAAAAGAAAAAGCATTGTTGTTTATCAGAGAAATCCGTGATGAGGCGCATCGGTTCGCGATTGCATATAATCGACTGTTACGAAAAAAAGAATTGAGAACATGACGATGTTTAATCTAAAAACAAATTTCATCCCCAAAGGATCCCAGCCAGATGCCATCAAACAACTCGTCGATGGAATTACGAAAAATTACTCTGCACAAACGTTACTAGGTGTCACGGGATCCGGGAAGACATTTTCCATGGCGCACGTAATTCAGCATCTCCAACGACCTGCGATTGTGATTGCTCATAATAAAACACTTGCTGCTCAGCTCTACAGCGAGTTTAAGGAATTTTTCCCTAAAAACCATGTAGAATACTTCGTCTCCTATTATGATTATTATCAGCCGGAATCATATCTTCCTCAGAAAGACCTCTACATCGAGAAGGATGCGGACATCAACCCAAAGATAGAACAGATGCGTCTTGCTGCGACCGCTTCCCTGTCATCACTGCGAGATGTCATCATCGTTGCATCAGTATCATGTATTTATAATGCCGGAAACCCGCTTGATTATAAAGGACTTGGGTTTGAGATACGGAAAGGTCAGCATATCTCAAGAAACGCTCTTCTCCATCGATTTCTTGATATACAATATGAGAGAAATGATATCGAGCTTGTACCTGGTCGTTTCCGTGTTAAAGGCGATACTATCGATCTTATCTTGGGATACTATCAGAACATTTATCGGATTGAGATGTTTGGGGATACGATTGAGTCGATACGGGAGCTTAATAAGACTACTGGTGAAACCGTTGAGGTGTTGAGCTATCTATTTATTTATCCAGCAAAGCATTTTGTGATACCTGAGAGTAGTCAGAAGCGTGCGATTGAGTCTATCAAACAGGAATTAGAAGAACGACTTCCACAGCTTCCTGCGTTGGAGGCACATCGGTTGAAACAGCGAACGCTATATGATCTTGAAATGATCCAGGAGACCGGGTTTTGTAAAGGGATTGAGAATTACTCCCGGCATCTTGATGGACGAATACCCGGAGAAAAACCGTTCTGTTTGCTTGATTATTTTCCACCTGATTTTCTGATGTTCATCGATGAAAGCCACCGCACAATCCCGCAGATCCATGGAATGCATCATGGGGAGTTTTCACGAAAGCAAAACTTGATAGAATATGGTTTTCGTCTGCCTAGCGCGATGGATAACCGTCCGTTGACATTTGAGGAATTCGAGCAGTATATGCATACCGTGGTGTTTGTATCAGCGACACCGGGTGCCTATGAACTTGGGAAATCACAGCAGGTTGTTGAGCAGATTATTCGACCCACCGGTTTGGTTGATCCCCCTGTGGAAGTACGAAAAATCCAGGGTCAAATACAGGATTTGATTCATGAGATCCAAACCACGGTGAAACGTGGTGATCGAGTGTTGGTCAACACATTGACAAAAAAGCTTGCTGAAGAGATGTCTGAGTATCTTTCTGAGAAAGAGATAAAGACACGATACTTACACTCGGAGATCGATACCCTTGAGCGATCAGAGATTATCCGAGAGCTTCGTCTTGGAAAGTTCGATGTGTTGGTCGGGATTAACCTCCTACGAGAGGGGATTGACATCCCAGAGGTTGGATTCATCGGTATTTTAGATGCGGATAAGGAAGGGTTCTTACGTGACGAACGCAGTTTGATACAGATTATTGGCCGTGCTGCCCGTAACGTTAACTCTAAGGTGATTTTATACGCTGATATCTTAACCGATTCTATTCAGAAGGCGCTTACGGAAACCAATCGCAGGCGAAATGTTCAATTGGAATATAATTCAAAACATGGTATCATTCCAACAACCATCGTCAAACCAATTAAGAAAAAGGTCGTGGAAATTACAGATATAAAGCATATCCCACGAAAGGAAATGCCTGCGGTTCTTGTCAATCTGGAGCTCGAGATGAAAAAAGCTGCTGACGAGCTTGATTTTGAAAAAGCGATCGCGTTACGTGATCGGATCAAAAGAATTCAGCAGTCAATGCTGCGTTAAGCATTTTATGATAGGGTTTCTTCTCTTATAATAGTGCCTTTGATTCCAACAACGATTGATTTGATTGATAAGTTTCTTGATGCACGGGATGCTGCTTGTTGCGCAAGCGTAAGCAATCCTCTGCAGCATGGTACATGCATGGTCATCACAGTGAGGGATGATATCTGTGCATCATCGATTAATGCAGTCAGTTTTTGCAGATAGGATTCAAGGTTCGAATCAAGTTTTGGACAAGCGATTGCGAGACTTTTTTCTTTCAGATAATCTCTATGGAAATCCCCCAGCGCGTATGCGGCACAATCCGCAACAAACAAGACATCTTTACCCTTGAAATACGAAGTATTTGGAGAAATAAGATGTAACTGAACAGGCCATTGTCTTAACTGAGAAGGTTGTACTCCTGACTCTGTTTTTTCCTCTTTTTTTTCCGCTGAAAAATCCATTGCTTTTGCTCCTGGGCATCTACAAGGTTGATGAGATGACATTGTGTCTTCTTTGAACGGTACTTCAATTTTCTTTTCTTTTAGCACCTCTAGCGCTTGTTTCAGATATGTTTTTTCTCCATGATTTTTGAGATGATTGAGATGAGCAAGGATGGTTTTTTCACCTGCTTTGATGATGTTTTCTATGACTTTTTTTTCGTTGTAAAGTTCCGCGTTTCGTTCTTCGGTAGTGATTGCATCCTGTGGACAGTGACCAATACAGGTACCTAATCCATCGCAGAAGAAGTCACTGATGAGGCGAGCTTTCCCATCTATTACTTGAATTGCCCCTTCAGGGCAGTTCGAAATGCAAACACCACAGCCATTACATCGTTCTTCGTTGATTTTTATGATTTTTCGTTTTGTCATTGTTTCCACCTGGTATATTTTTTATAGCTATTATCTAATAGATACAAAGGTATTTATTGATGAGGGTTTCTAAAAGGATACTATAGACAAAACATGTACGATTTATAGAACGATTGACTTCGTCTCAAAAAAATGGACCTTTCTAGTCCTTTTGGAGCTCTATAAAGCGCAGGGAAAGATACGATACTCAGAACTCAAAAATAACCTTCTTGATATCTCTCCAAAAATCCTTTCGGCAAGGCTCCGGGAATTAGAAAAACAAGGATTGATTACTAAAGATGTTGATATAACGGTCTTCCCAGTTAAATGTGAATATGCATTGACCGACAGTGGAAAAGATTTTATCCGTGTCATAAAAGATATTAAGAAATGGGCATTACAATGGAAATATCATAATAAAGATTGCGCAGAGCAAGATTGCAAATACTGTGACATGTAATCCTTTATAGGTGATTGGCTCTGGTCGTAAAAGAGATAGAAGCAAAATCGATTCTTCGAAAATATAAGAAAATCGATTCGTGGTTTCTCTCAGCTTATGGAATGAATCTGTATCGAGGTTGTACTCATAATTGTGTGTATTGTGATGGACGTGCAGAGAGATATTATGTTGATGGTGAGTTTGGCAAGGATGTTTCGGTGAAAGTGAATGCCATAGAGGTGCTTCGTCACGAGTTAGACCCAAAGCGAAAACGCTCCCCTTTAAAACCTGGATATATCATGGTTGGTGGTGGCGTTGGTGATAGTTATCAACCGATTGAAGAGACATACCAATTAACTAGAAAAACACTATTGCTTCTTTCTGAGAGGAAGCTACCTGTTCACATTCTCACAAAGTCAACACTCGTGAAACGAGATGTCGATATTCTTAAAAAAATAAATCAGCGGAATAAAGCGATTGTAAGTTTTAGTTTTTCTTCCACTGACGAAGTGATTAGTAGGTTATTTGAGCCAGGTGTTCCTTCGCCACAGAAACGCCTTGAAACCATTTCATTTCTGAAAGAGAATAATATAGCCACTGGGTTGTTTTTACTGCCAGTTATTCCTTTCGTCACTGATGATTTGGAGATGATGGAAAAAACAATTCAAGACGCAAAGAATGTTGGAGTGGATTTTATTATTTTTGGAGGGATGACGATAAAAGAAGGAAAACAAAAAGAATATTTTTTAAATATCCTTCGACGATATGATCCAAAACTAGAAATAAAATATCAAATGATTTACCCTGGAAACAAATGGGGTGGAGCAATACCCCAATATTATAATAGGATACATCTTTTGTTTAACACTCTTATGAAAAAGTACAACATACCTAAGCGCATCCCACCAGAATTTTTTAAGGATATACTCAATAAAAACGATTTAGTGGTGGTGATATTGGAACATCTTGATTATTTGTTGAAACTCGAAGGGAAAAAGTCACCATTTGGTTATGCTGCTCATACGATATCACAAATACACAAACCTTTATCAACCTTGTTAAATGATCTTCTTGCCATCAAAGGAATCGGAAAAACAACAGGAAAGATTATTCGAGAAATTCTGCTTACGGGTACCTCCTCTTATTATGAAAAACTGTTAAAGGGATGATATTCAGAAATGATTTTTTTCATTTTTTAAAATAAAAAATTCATTTAAAAACATGCAAATTTTGTTAAAGAAACAACACATATCTTTATCGGACATTAAGGTGGCGACTATCGAAACAATCACTGAAATACTACAATTAGAATTCAAAAAATTACATGCGAAATTCAGAACCGTTAAAATTATTCGTTTAAAAGATCTACAAGTAGAACTTAATACATGGAGAAATGACGGAGTTATTCCCAAAAAATTTTTCGAACAAAACTATGGTCAATTTCTTTTCTATCCCCCAGACACGGTTCAAAATGCCCGCTCAATTGTGATCATTGGAATCCTACAAAAAATCATTTGTGTGGAATTTTTTTATAAGGGAAAACCGTATCAGGTAGTTATTCCACCAACTTATGTATATTCAGACGTACGAGCTACTTGCCAAGGAATCTTATCCAATGTTTTACGTAAAAATGGTTTTTCCGTTGATCGAGCGATACTTCCAATGAAACTACTTGCGGTACGAAGTGGACTGGGAAAATATGGCAAAAATAACCTCTGTTATGTTGACGGAATGGGGAGTTTTACTCGACTGGAAGGGTTTTATACGAATTATGAGTTTCCCAAGGATGATTGGTGCGAAAAGGAAATCATGGTCCAATGTAAAAATTGTTCTTTATGTCAAAAGGCTTGCCCTACACAGTGTATTCCCGACGATCGAATTTTAATTCATGCGGATCATTGTCTCACTTATTTTAATGAAAATGAAGGGAACTTTCCCACGTGGGTTACAAGGCAGTCTCACAATGCACTGGTTGGATGTTTATACTGTCAAATCGTCTGTCCTCAAAATAAAAAGTATCTGAAGTTCTATCAGAACAAAATCAATTTCACCGAAGAGGAAATTTTATTCATTTTACGAAAAACACCAAAAGAACATATACCACAAACATTAGCAAAAAAATTAATAGACCTTGACCTTGATGAATATTATTCGTTATTGGAAAGGAACCTGTCCGTTCTAATACAATCAAACGATTCACCCCCTCTTTTTTAAGAAATTTCTCCGATGCGGTTCGAAGGGATTTTCTAAGACTCTAAAGATTTTTTTTCATAAATAAAAATATTTGCTATTTTTTTTTAATTTATAAAAAAATCTAATAATCGAATCGCATACTCTGAAATGTACACCAAGAATATGAATTTTATCTTTGGATTAGCTATTTTCAAGGAGCTATACTTTCAGTCTTCAGACTCTCTAGCAAAGAACTTCGAGAAAAAGAAGCGATCCATGAAATCGGCCATGTACTTGGTCTTACACACTGTTCTCATACATGCGTCATGCAGTACTCAAACTCCCTTTGTGAAGCACAACGAAAACCTCTATTTTTATGTGATCACTGTAAACAAATACTCAACATTTGAAGAACAACCAGTTTTTTTCCTGTCCTTTCAATCGAACCAGACAGTATCTTCACTTCATTTTTTTCCCTTTGATATGAAAAACGATAATATCACGCCCTCGCCCTTCAAGGATATAGGGTCCTGTATCCCAGATTTCAACAGTTACTACTCGAGATCCTCCCTCGGAGATTATCCCCTCAAACATGGCATAGGTGGGATCATGATCCTCCGTCTGAATAGCTAACCGTTTGATGTTCTTTTTTAGCGGTGGCTTCTTCGGTACAGCCCAGCTTTTCAATACACCATCCATCTCTAATCGCAGATCATAATGGAGATGTGTCGCTGAATGTTTCTGAATCACAAACAAAACATTCTTTTGCTTCATAACTTTGCGACCTGATATCTTCTCCATCGTCCCGAGTAAAAATCTTCAACAACCAATTCTGTGACATAGGAATTTTTTTTTCTGCGCACGCGACAAGAATCCCGCCATTCCCCATATCCTTGTATCCTTGTGATGAAAAAATAGTCAGACAACGATCATCATAGATAGAAAAACCCAGAGTATTGTAATCATGCCCCCTAACTAGCACATTAGCATGTACAATATCTAAAAAGTTTAGTAACTCATTTTCATCAAAAGGATTTCCAATCCCTCTATTTGTATGAGAGATGACAGGATCACCCCACACCAGCGATACAAGAGCAGTTACGTCATTTTTCTTTAATTTTTTTAGATACTCTAGAGTAGCGCCTTTAACTATACCACCATGAACCGCAAAAACCTTCTGAGCAAGCACCATCAACGGCATCTCAGAAAAGACTTCGACAACTCTCTGGTGAAACTCTGTCGAGCCAAACCTTTGAAGAATCTCATCCTCAAACTCATATGGACAGCACGGAATAAAGGAATGACACTCATGGTTCCCTTTCAGAAGAATAATTTTCTCAGGGAAACAGCATTTCAGAAGAAACAAATACAGTATCGTATGAATGGATCCCCATTTTACTGGTTCCCGATCGATATAATCACCAAGAAACACGAGATGATCATAGCGAAAAAATCTTCTGATAATTGCTATTACTGTTGTAAAATCCCCATGGAGGTCACCAATAAAAATAATCGATCCATCATTGATTTCAAGGAGCGCTTCTTCTTTTTCAAACAGCGGTCGAACCTCTCTCAAAACACTTGCGTTTTCGTTTTCATCTAATTTGGTAACAACATATGGATCATCTATAATCCTCTTTTTCATATCCTCTATCGAAATCATGAATACTTCTTATGATATCATTCTTATATAAAAATCAATTCGTAGGGGAAAAAAGTGCATTCTCTCGAAAAATTACTATTATTTCGAATCAAGTTCTAATGCATGTATAATATTATATCGAAGTTCGAAGTGCTTTTTTTTTTTACAATATCTAACGATTTGATCTTGATATGTTTTTGGACTTTTTCCCCTTCTTTCAGAAAAACGAAATTATTTTAGATTTCTGCACCTCGTGAAAAAGCAAAGGTGATATCCTTCTTTACAGGGTTGATAATCTGACCATCGATTTAACCGCTTTCTGCCGGATGGCCGGATGGATAATATTCATAATATACCTTTGATATAGGTACATAAATCGATCATAGGACAAGGCATAATGATGGCGCATCATGAGTGTGTAATAGGTATATTCATAAGTTGTTTGAGTGAGACTGATATGATATTTTAATAGGAGATTCTGACTCGTACTTACTAGTAAAATAACGGTGTTGCGCCTCTTAAATTTATAATATAATGTTAGATGCGGGAGTGTACCCCCCTGGGTTCCAGTTCCCTCCAAAAAAGAGAATGAAGTGCAGGGGAAGGGATTTGAACCCTCGGACTCCTTCGAGACAGGATGTCTCATCACACGAACCTTTCTTTTATTTCGATCTTAAGTCCTGCGCCGTTGGCCATGCTTGGCTACCCCTGCAGAGAGATGAAATACAGAAGTGCGGACGCCGGGATTCGAACCCGGGCAAGAGGCTTGGAGGGCCTCAATCATAACCACTAGATCACATCCGCATTCTCTGATCAACAACAATACTTTCAATGTCGGATGTGTGGTAGACATAAATTCACTATTCATAATCTTTTTTATCAGGCATCCCTCTAAAGAGACATATAAAAAAAGATAATATAAAATGATCAAATTGACATAGGTGATGTAGACAAGAGAGTTAGTCTTCCTCACCTCAAAAAGAAGGAAATCTTGAATCATCTTTTTTTTATAAGAGAAAGCTTTATAAGTCCTATGAGTGTTCAATATCCCGTGAGATGTATGGGCGACGAGAATAGCGATCCTGAAGAAGTCAGCTGTATGACTCTTTCAAGTAAAAAAGAGATTAGTTCCAATGAGGAACTGATGTTATTTATGCATCGTTTTAATCTTGATTGGGACACCGTCGAAACCATGCCTGCGTTCGAAGAACACTGCAAAGAGTTATTCCGCCGAGAAAAACAAGACAAATAATGTTGTGGTTATTGGTCATAGCTTATTTCTACCTTTTTACGAAATACATATAAAATAAAGGTCTATTTTGCTGCTGTGTGAATTTCATGGTAAACTTTGATCATTTATACTCAGACCGAGCAAGTAAGATGAGGAAATCAGAAATCCGTGAATTGCTTAAAGTGGCACAAGATCCTGAGGTTATCTCCTTTGCAGGAGGCTTACCAAATCCACAATCCTTCCCGATTCAGGATTTAAAGGTCATCGTTCAAACTGTGTTAAACAATCATGGTAAAGTCGCGCTCCAGTATGGGACTACGCAGGGAGTTAATGAGCTTCGAGATGAAATTGCGGAACGCTGCCATAAAGAAGGTATGACAATGGGAGCATCTGCAGAGAACATTATGATTACCGGTGGATCCCAACAGGCTCTTGATGCGATCGGAAAAGTTTTCCTTAATCCCGGAGATATCGCAATCGTTGGTCTTCCATCCTATCTTGGTGGTATAAATGCGTTTCGTAGTTATGAAGCGAATCTCATAGGAGTACCCCTAGACGAAGGGGGAATTAAATTGGATTTGCTTGAGGAGAAATTAAAGGATCTTGTCAAACAGGGTATGCCTGTGAAGTTCATATATACAGTCCCAACATTTTCCAACCCAGCAGGAACAGTCATGCCTGAGTCACAACGTAAAAAGCTTATTGACATCGCCCACGAATACAACCTTGTCATTATAGAAGATGACCCTTACAGCAAGCTTAGGTATGATACATCTTCAATAAAACCAATCAAAGCATTTGACGATGAAGGCCGAGTCATCTATCTATCAACATTTTCAAAGATACTTGCCCCTGGCTTCCGACTCGCTTGGGTTATCGCAGCGGAGGAGGTCATGCGTAAACTAGCTTTAAGCAAACAAGCACAGGATCTCTGCACCGCACCGTTTTCCCAATATGTAGCCCATGAATTTATAAAAAGTGGTTCCATGGATTTACATATTATGAGGATCTGTGAGATGTACAAACCGAAACGAGACATCATGATGAATTCGATGAAGAAATATTTCCCTGAGGGATACATCTGTAACAAACCAAATGGAGGAATGTTTGCCTGGGTAACGCTGCCTGAACAAATCGATACGGAAGTCATGTTCCTTGATGCAATTAAAGAAAAAGTTGCCTATGTTCATGGGAAAGCATTCTGCGTGGATGGTGGTGGTGCAAGTTCCATGAGACTAAACTTTTCCTATTCAACAAATGAACAAATTGACATTGGCATGAAACGACTCGGTGCGGTAATCGAACGAAAAATGAGCGTATTATGTCGCTAGCCAAAGTAATTTTCTTAATCTGTGTGCTGTTGATTAGCTCCTTTTCAGGCTGCATCTTTCTTCAACAAACTCACTTTACACTTCTTTCCCTTGTTGTTGATGATGACAGTGGGTTTCCTTGCATAGTCGTAGAGTTCAACATCTCTGATCTTTCTGTTGTGACGCTTACCGATCCACAACAAACCATCCTCTTCTCAGATACGTACTATTATGGCGTTCATAACGTAAGTATGTATCTTTCCAGCTATCGCACAAGTATTGCTCCAGGAACGTATCGTTTACAGGCGGTTGACCCATCAAAGAACACAATTTTTGAAAACGAACTAAGATTCAATGGTGCTAATCTTTCGTTTGTCTCTCTCTCTGTTGATGCGTGGGTGAAAAAGACAAGATCCTCAATTATTGCGCTGCATCTTACTTTTAAAAACTCAGGCGACCTACCAGCATATCCAAATAAAATTGTTGTTCATCAAGGAACATCTATTGTAGAAACAATTCTCCCTCCTTCCGTGGTGCTCCCATATGATACAACACAAGTTACCTGTTTTGTACCCCTGCTGGAGCCTGCTGCAGAAGAAAACCAACTGGCAATATCCGTATTTGACAATGCAGGAGATATTTTGATTCAATCTAGTCCAACGATTCTGAAAAGAAATTATGTTGACTCATGGGAGTATACTTGGTATTATTTCGGTCAGCACATTCTAAGTGTTCCTCAGGTCGATTGGTTTTTTGATTATTATAAAAGTTTAGCTCGATTCGATATCGTCGATTATTCAGCATACGTGTTTGATCCATATGATGATCAATTCTTAGAATTTCTCATTGGGCAGATCCTTGCACTAAAAGACCTACGATCAAATGTGGAGATAATCAATTTTATCGCGTCATTTGTTCAAAGCATTGAATATAAAAACGATGACCCGGAGAGTGCCTCCTATGAGTATCCACGCTATCCTCTTGAAACACTGAAGGAACAACGAGGGGATTGTGAGGATAAAGCGATTCTTACTGCAGCCTTACTTGATAATCTTGGATATAATGTCTCACTATTACGTCTTCCTTCGCATATGGCTGTTGGTGTTCAACTCAATGAGACGATACCTGGGTATTCGTATTACATTGATCAGTATTATTTTTTAGAAACCACCGCTCTGCATATGACGCTTGGAAGGGTGCCTTCTGAATATGAGGGTCTTACGAACGTGACCGTGTGTCCGATTTCTCAGCGTCCATTACTTATTCATAGTTGGAAGAGCGCGACCCGCTATCAGATTACTACGGGTGAGGATTATGTGTGTGTGCGAATGATTCTTGAAAATCTTGGGACTACCGCAGCATCTTCTATCGAGATTCGTGGAGCCTTCTATGATGATGGAGACCAACTCTACAATCTGCAGACGATGACGATTCTGCCTATTGCTGCTGGTGAGAAGCGACTAGCGGAACTCTCCGTCGATGTCCCTATTGCATTGGCTAAGAACGCTACCATTCTGAAAACCCAGGTATACATCGATGGTGTGATGGTTCATAAGCGAGAATCAACATCTCGTTTCCCATGAATGGATTTTTTATACTATTTTAAAAAGTTACTATTATTTAATGGATAAAGTTTATAACCGTGGGTTAATACTTAATTTTTTGCTGGGCGTAGGTGGACGGTTGACGGTGACCCTATGGTTGCTGAGGAAAGTCCTCTCTCACTCTGAATCAGGATCCTGTGCAAGCAGGTAAGGCGAGAGTCTTAGCAGAGGAACAGAAACGACACAGCCCTTGGATTATGCGATGATTCATTTGATGATGAGATCTCCGAGGGATTTGGTGAAACGGCCAATCTGCTCCTGGAGCAAGCCCAAACATCGGGATCAGTTATTCAGACTGCTCGTAGGTAGGGCGCATTAGACAAATACCGTTAGAACAGAAAGAGGCTTACGGCCTACACCCAGCACCTTTCCTTTATAAATGAAGGAAGTTTTCTCGGAGAGACCATAATTTTTCTTACATTCAGACCATAAGATTTCTTATGTCTTATATGTATGATATATTGCCTTCTTTGTTGCTTTGTCGTAGTGTCTTAATTTCTAAGTCTTTTTCTTTAAGAATTAGTTCTTGTTCTCGAACTTTTAGTTATAGTTTTTGAAGCTGTCTTACTATGTCTTGTACCTGTTTTGTTTGTTGTATTTCAGATGTTGTTGTTTTTGTTACATACAAGCTTGTTGATATCACAAGGATTTCTTAGATTATTCAAGGGCTGTAACTAAAAAATTTTAAATTGGATCCCTTGCCGGAATCTTTACCTCAACAAAATGGCTTTCAATATGTGGACAATGACATGTAAACCATATATTTCCATTGTTGCTGACATGCTTGATAGCAGAACCATCATCTGCAGTAACATTGACCTCTTCATACATCGATTTGGTGCTGAAGGAAATCATTTCGAACGTCGTAGAAACATCCGGAAACATTTTAGTTAAGACCAAATAGAGAATACGACCAGTAAGACCTTTCCTCAAAACCCGGAAACACACTTCAGTAATACGGGGGAAATCCTGGAAAATCTTTGATTCCCAAATAGCCATATCAATCGCTGAAGTTCGTGATATCGTTTTTGTTAGACTTAGATTATACACGTCATCAGTGTAACCGTTGATTCGGAAACGTGCGTTCATCCCTAGCAATAACGGCTCATAATACACGATATTAACCATACCGTACCGATTTCCCTGGATAAATGCGGTGAAATTCATAACACCGTCATTATCACAAAGGTCTTTTGGGTCAACAGAAAAGGTGACATACTCATTCGTACCAAGCGAACCTGAAACGTTATACCACCGGCTGCTGAGGCATAAAGAGAAATTATCGGTCGTATCAGTTGTTTGTTCTCGTTTCACACTAAATAATGACACATCATAATCAGTAAAATTAAGGAACCACACTGTTCCCTGTAAAAACCAAGAATCCTTGTCTTCAGGGACTGTGTACCTACCAGAGATTGTCTCATAATTTGATCCAAAACTATGAAAGAAAACCTGCTGTTCACTGCCAGAAAGAACACTGTACTGTGACCTTGTTCCCCAATCACTGCAGCTGACGTCCATCTTAATGCTGCCGTTCCCGGAACGACACCGGGCAGTGATCGTGAAAGAATAGGTTTGACCAGGAACTGCATTACAAATAGTCCCCATAGGAAACGATTGATACGGTTGGCCACTACGTCCATCTTCTTGTATGGATTTATTATAAGGATATTTCTCTGGGAAGGTAAGAAGTGTTGGACCATAAACGGTCATGCCTGGATTGGTCCATTTAACGTTTCCTAATCGGTCATTACCAAATCCTAAAATTACTTCATTAGCCCAACCGCTGGGTGATTCCAACTGTGCATCAAAGAACAGTTCCATGGGCACGGTGCCAATAAGTTGCAGGACGATATTTGGAGAGAGCAGTTTCATATCTGTTAATTGTGTTTCATTATCCTGCAGAAACATCGGGAATGAGTACCAATCCTGTGCATTTGGATCAAACGTGGTAGGTGTATCCCATGAATGGAGATATTCAGATACCCAGCAACCCTCAACACCATTGTTTTCCCATGTTGCGGTCTTGACACCTGAGGAAGTGATATTGTAAATAACTATTCTATCCTCCTCGTGATGGGAACTCCATTCCATTTGAGGATAAGGGGAGGAAAATGCCATTTCATGGCCAAAGGTTCTGACAGGATAAGAAATTCCTGTGGTCTGGTTACTCATGTACCAATCAAGGTAGTGGTTGTGACCATGGATCCACATTTTTATTTGAGGGTTTTGCTGAAAGAGACGAACCCACCAGTCTATATCTTGCTTGCCTCGATATGGTTCCAAGCTTCCTTCTATGGTGGTATCCTCTATCGCTTGGTGACAAAAGATAATTGTCGTCGCATTTTTATATTGGCTGGTAATGTATTCAATCCATGTATAGAGAACGGGGTGGGTCCATGTCACATATCCTAACTCAGGAACAATTAGAAAGAGTAAGCCGTTACGCATCATAGCATATGCAGGGTTATTTATACTCAGTTCATCGATGAGTGATTTTGTGAGATTATGCGGATCTTCACTGTTCAACTGGTAATCATTCACATCATGGTTTCCAATCACACAGTAGAGTGGTAAATGGATATGAGATATAAAAAACGCTTTCAGATTATTTTTGTATTGGTTTACATACCCGGGTAACCTAATGCCGTTCACCTGTGCGGTATTATGATGAACAATGTCACCAAGGTGTATGGCAAAATCAAGCGGATTTGTATAATCCATCAAATCCTTTCCTATTCGATCTAGATAATCGGCACTACTATACAGTGGATTTTGATATCGTGTTCCGATATGGGTATCGGTAAATGCTGCAAAACTGAGTTGATTTTTTACTGATGTGTTGCTATCTATTCTCTCTATGGTAGGATTATCTATACAGATGTTTTTTTGTATTTGATTGGACGCTTTTTTGTTAAAATCTGCAGATTTAGTTGCATTGATAGACATTGGTTTTATCGAAAATATATAAGATGGAATAAGCATCATTAGACAAAGAATGATTACAATCATTTTATTTTTCATATTATTTATAATCTATAGATATATAATATTTATATCTATTTCCATATACTATTTATTTTTCCAATGCTCCTTCAAAAACTATATAAATGCCAGAAGACTATAGCAGCTAAAAAAGGAATAGAAATAAGAGTTTCACCGTTTCGTAGATTCGAATGTTCGAAATTTTTTTTATTTTTGTTCTTTTAAAAAACTCTAGATATACTCTAAGGAAAAAGTGAACAATATGAAAGGAAACGTAAAATGGTATAACGTGCGAAAGGGATATGGATTTATCCAATGTGACGATGGAAAAGAAGTTTTTCTTCATCGGACCGCTCTTGCTATGGAAACATCCCTTAATGAGGGGGATGCGGTTGAATTTGAAATTGAAACCTCAGATCGAGGTCTACAAGCAAAAAACGTAAAGAAAGCGTAAAATTCTAAGTAGGTACAATTCATCAGAAATTTTTTTCAAAAACAATTTAACCAAATAAGAAAAGAAAAGTGACTAAAAAAACCTAGACGTAAAAAATGATGAGAAACTAAGGTGAAAAACTATGAAATGTGAACAACTTCCCATACATCCAAAATTACTCGCAAAACTGCAAGAACAGCAATTCAAGGAATTGACACGTATCCAAGAAAAATGCATCCCGGAAATCCTCAAAGGAAGAGATGTTGTCGGCCAAGCAGAGACGGGCTCAGGCAAGACTCTTGCATTTTGTCTTCCTCTTCTTAATACCATAACGCCAGGGAAAGGATTGCAGGTACTTATCTTAACGCCAACACGAGAACTCTGCATTCAGGTCACTGAGGTCTTCCAAAGCTATGGAAAAAACCTTGGGATACGGACCACAAGCGTATATGGTGGTGTGAGCATCGGACCACAGATCCGTGATATCCGTTTTTCTGAGATTATCATAGGGACTCCAGGCAGATTGCTTGATCATCTCCACCGAGGGACTCTTGATTTGAGATTTGTTACTATCCTAGTCCTTGATGAAACTGACAAAATGTTTGAGATGGGATTTGTCGAGGATGTCGAAGAGATCATTTGCTACATTCCAAAACAACGGCAGGTATTAATGTTTAGTGCCACAATCTCAGAGGAGGTCCTTCGTCTCGTAAAAAAACATCTACGGCACCCTCTAGTCATAAAAACCCAGTCTTATGTCGATCATACAAAATTAAAACAGATCTATTATGATATTTACGAGCAGAATCAGAAGTTCTCACTTCTCGTTTATCTCCTGAACCGAAACACCGATGGACTATCGATTGTATTCTGCGGGACACGTAGGGAATCTGATGCGGTCTCAAAAAATCTTACCCGCCAAGGCATTCGCGCCTCAGCGATTCATGGAGGAATGAAACAGCAAAAACGGTCACATTCATTGGATGCGTTAAAAACACAAAAAACAAAGGTACTGGTAGCAACAGATGTCGCGGCCCGGGGTCTTGATATTAAAAACGTCACCTACATCTACAACTATGATGTACCAAAAACACCTACCGAATATGTTCATCGTATAGGTAGAACCGCTCGTGCTGGAGCCAATGGCGCAGCAATCACCCTTCTAACGGAGCGAGATCATGATAACTTCAGACGTGTGCAAAAAAATGATGATTTTGTGATAGAGCGTGCTAATATGCCTGATTTTAGAAAAGTTCCATTTCTACGACGATTTGAGCAAAGGAATCATTCCTATCGAGGCTCACCACGGTATTCATTTGGACGATAAAAAAGCCGCTTTAGAAAAATAACGGTAGTAACACGAGTTGAAAAAATCTATTGCTCCCATGCAGCAACCAGGCTCCTATGATATTTTGCGATCGTCGCGTTATCTCAAGGGTAAGAACACCTTGAAGTAATGTTCCGATAATAAAAATAGTTATCAGATTTTGAGGGTGCATCAATGTAAAACTCGTTAACGAGGTTATGTATGCTATTCTCGTATTGGTTTTCTGCAATAAAAACATAAAAAGAAAGCCTCTGAAAAAAAACTCTTCGGTAAACGCCTCAAAGAAACTCATGATACCGGCGAACAATTCAACATTCCAACTCACACCGTGAAAATACTGTATTACGAGTGTTGTTACCAGCATCACCGGAAGTAGGAGAACAAACCAAACAAGACTTTTTTGTAAACCTTGTTTTTTTAATCCATATAAGTCAGGGTGAAGAGGTGTGGTATTGTGCTGAAACAAAACGAAGATTAGAATCGGAAAAACCACAAACAGAAGGAATTTTATAACAATATACGTGTATGTCGAAAAAATGGTACTTGTAATTAATGGCCAATAGAGTAATACAATCAGCACCATAACCAGACATATTTTCCCTATATCGAAAAATGACTCTCTTTTATATCGCACAGAATAAATTAAGGGAAGAATCAATGGTATTAGCATTGGCCATAGAAATAAATTAATCTCCATAATGATGCACGTATGTAATACTGTATGAATATTTTTCTTTTAATACATTTCAAATTATCTAAGGATAAAAAACCTTTTAAGAACATGTATCTTGTCGATGTTCGCCGATATGAGAATTGCTATAGTATTAAAAGATCGATGTACATCTAAACGATGCGCGCAAGAATGTATCAAATTCTGCCCAAGAGTTCGAGCGGGTGACGAGACCGTTGTCATGGGCGAGGATGGAAAACCGATAATTTCCGAAGAACTTTGTGTCGGCTGTGGCATTTGTATCAATAAATGTCCCTTTGATGCAATCAAGATCATCGGACTTGCTGAAGAACTCAAAGAGAATCTTATCCATCAATTTGGTAAAAATGGATTTCGACTCTATAGGCTCCCCATCCCAAAAAAAGGAAACTGCGTTGGTATCCTTGGGCAGAATGGTATCGGGAAGACAACAGCTATTAAGATTCTTGCAGGACAGTTGATACCAAATCTTGGGCAATATCAGAAGAAGAAACCGTCATGGGATCTTGTACTTGACTATTATGCCGGAACGGAGCTTTATGAGCATTTTAAAACCCTCTCGGAAAAGACCCTTTCCTGTGTGCTTAAACCACAATATGTTGACCAACTCCCTAAAATAGTCAAGGGAAAAATTAGGGATGTGCTTAATAGTGCGGATACGACACACAATTTTGATACTGTTGTCAACAAACTTGGGATTGCACACATCCTAGATAAGGAAATAGAAAAGGGGACTATCTCCGGTGGTGAACTGCAGCTTGTTTCGATTGCTGCAGCGCTTATCAAAGACGTGGATTTGTATTTTTTTGATGAACCAACCTCCTATCTTGATATTTATCAACGTTTGAAAGTGGCTCATATCATACGGGACCTTTCTAATGAAAAAAAAGTCATTGTGGTTGAACATGATCTAGCTGTCTTAGATTTTCTCTGTGAAAACGTCCATATCATGTACGGAACTGAGGGAGCCTATGGTGTTGTGACGTTCCCTCGCGGAGTCAGACATTCTATAAATACCTATCTTTCTGGCTATCTAAAAGAGGAAAACATTCGCTTCGGAACAAGAATCGAATTTTTTGCAAGTCCTCCTAAACCACAGCAGGGTCTGCGTATCTTTGTCTCTTATAACAATCTTTCAAAAGAATTTGAGGATTTCTCCCTCACAGTTGAGGAAGGGATTATCCATCAGGGGGAGCTTATTGGCATTGTCGGTCCAAATGCGATCGGTAAGACAACATTTGTCAAAATGCTTGCAGGAGTAATTCAGCCTACGAGAGGAACAATAGAATATGATTTACAGATTAGTTATAAACCCCAATATATAACCCCTGATTTTGATGGGACTGTTCGGGAATATTTTGAACAATTCGCCCCGCAGATATTCACATCGACATTCCTGCAGACTGAGGTCCATGATGCACTACATTTGAAATATCTTCAGGATCGCGAGCTTGCTACGCTTTCCGGGGGAGAACTACAACGGGTGGCTATAGCTGCATCAATTGTGAAAGGAGCAGACATTTATCTTATTGATGAACCTTCTGCCTATCTTGACAGCCAACAACGGATGATTGTCTCACGTATGCTTCGCCGGGTCATTGAAAAATCAGCAAAATCAGCCATGATTGTGGACCATGATGTATATTTCATTGATATGGTCAGCGATTCATTAATTGTATTTGATGGCATACCAGGGAAACAGGGAAGAGCACAAGGTCCATTTAGCCTTCATGAGGGGATGAATCGATTCTTAAAAAATGTCGATATTACATTCCGGCGAGACGAGGAGACAAAGCGACCAAGGGTTAACAAACCTGAGTCATATATGGACCGACAGCAGAAACAAACTGGTGAATATTATTACAAACTCTAAAAACTATAATAACCTCTTTTCTGTTTTGTTTATATCATGTTGACTTTAATGACGTGGGGGGTTCTTGTCTTTGTTTCATTCCTCCCACCCCTGCTATATACGATTTGGATACGAAATACGGAACGATGCCATAGACAACAATGGATAACAATTTTTCTTTGTTTCCTGTGGGGTGCAACGATTGCTGTGGTCGCAGCGTTGGTTTTGGAAATCTTTTTGGAAATACCCCTTAGGTTTTCATCATCGCACAGTAAAATGACTCCCTTTCTTATAACAATCATCATTGCACCTGTTATCGAAGAGTTCACCAAACCACTAGCACTACAGCTTCGGACAGTAAAAAAGAACCTCACTGAGTTGGAGGATGGTTTGATTTATGGTGCTGTCGCAGGATTAGGTTTTTCAGCGACAGAAAACCTTCTCTATGGGTATAGTTTTTTGTCAGAAGGATTTCTCATGTTTTCAGTGTTTATGGCTTTTCGAAGTTTTGGAGGATGTCTGCTACACGCGTCCGCAACCGCATTAACCGGATATGGATACGGGAAGACCGTTATGAAAAAGTCATCCTTCCTTGGTTTCCTACCGTATTTCTTCTTAGCGATTTTCCTGCATGGATTTTATAATTTTCTTGTTTCATACGAATTTGTTGGGGTTTTATCCGGATTGGGTCTTGCGTTTCTTTTTGTTATTTTCACCATTACTCTAATCCGTAATAAAATTAAAGCTCTTGATGCGAAAACCTGTTAAAAAAGAAGAAAGGCGTAGTTGTTTACATTGGTAAGGCTTCGTAACTCCACCTGATTGTATCACCATTAGTAACGATGTATCTATCGGCACCAATGGTTGGATGTTCTCCGTTAACAGAGTAATGCCAGTAGTTTCCGTCTGTTCCACTAACTGCACCGTTGATGGAATCGATAAAGGTGGAGTCAAACTGGGGATAGTAGGTAGATTCTACAGAAAACCCGTTTTTCTCAGCGCACCTCTCCAGAAGTGAGAAAGCGGTATCGCCTTGGTAGGCAACAAGGTTATCTGTAATGGTCCAGCTGTTTGCAATGAGTATAATCCGAACGCTTGTTTGATCTGATTTTTCTACCCATATCTCGCTTTTCTGTGGGACCTGCATAGCAGTTCCTGTAAAGGAGAGTGTTATAAGACTAATAACGAGAAGTAATACGGGGATCTTATGGATTGTTTGTAGCTGTAGCGGTTGGAGCTGAAGACTGTCTTTCTTCTTTACAACGTAGAGAATGATAGGTACTCCGATGGCAATAAACGTGACGATCCCGGAAATCATATGGTAAATCATGAACGGTAACCCTGCGGTGTAAACTAGGGCAAGTGAACTTGCGTCATGGGGGTACATCAAATACCACCATCCCATGTTTGTCCATATGTCATAGAGGAGGACAAAGCCTACACTGAGTCCTGCCAGAAGACCGATGCTTTTGATTTGGAATTTACCGAATTTTTTCCAAAGGCGATCTTTGTTGAACAGATTGATTAAGGCGATGATAGTAAATCCTGAGTAGGTGAATAACACGATCCTGTTCATTTGATCTCCAACAAAAATTGGGTTTCCGATCAGTAGGTCACTATTGATCATAGTGACAAGTGGTACAATGAGTGCTACTGGTGACCGGATAAGCATCACTGAAAGGAATGTTACGATCATGATGATTTCAAAATTCGGGAACGGCTGCAGTCCTGTTCCAACCAATAGATACCGCCCGGTAATCCCAAAGATGATCAGTCCTATCATGGTTATTAGTTGCTGTAGATTTTTATGATTTTTTATGTTCATAATGTCATTCTCTCTTTTTGTATGAAATACAATGCTACGTTTAAGATTTTTGTTTTTTCAGACGACGATGCCATCGATAGCATGGCAGGATGCAATAAGCTTTTCTTTTATCTTTTCATTACATTCGACTTTGATGGTTATTGTAACAGAGTAGGTGATGTGAAGTACCTTGGTTTTTTTATAGAGTTCAGAGATGAATGTCTGTGATTTTTCCTGTAGTGGGAGCTGGAATGTCAATTTTACTAAATGGGGTAATGTATTATATATTATCTGAAGAAGCTTTTCGATGTTTTTCTGTTCTTTTACAGATAATGGAACTATTTTATGGGTTTTGATGATACCAGTGTTTGCAAGAGATTTTTGGAGGGTTTTAAAGGTTGTTGTATCGATGAGATCGATTTTGTTTATGGCAATAATGATAGGAGCTTCCACTCCAATATTTCGCAATTCGTTGATTGATACATGGAGTTTTTTTTCTACGATTTCTTTTGCTTCGCTTCCATCAACGACTAATACGACAACATCTGCAAGTTCTA
Organism: Thermoplasmatales archaeon SM1-50; assembly: GCA_001595945.1. GTDB lineage: Archaea > Thermoplasmatota > E2 > DHVEG-1 > DHVEG-1 > SM1-50. Next base: position 4,844 of record LSSI01000003.1, on the reverse strand, counting down.
TTTCTTCTAAGGTTGAATGGAATGCATCGATAATGTAGGCGGGGAGATTTTCGATAAATCCGACCGTGTCGGTAAGTAGGATTGGGATGTTTTTTTCTTTGTTTTTTGTTGCTATGCTTCGGGTTGTTGTCGAGAGGGTCGAGAAGAGTTGCTCTTCTACTTTCACTTTTTCTGCTGAAAGCAAGTTCATAAGGCTGCTTTTTCCTGCGTTGGTATATCCTGCCAATGAGACTGAGTAAAATCCACTTTTTGATCGGGTCTGTCGGTGTAACTCTCTGTTTTCTCGTATTTTTTGAAGATCTTCACGAATTTTTTTTGTCTGTCGTTTAATCATCTCGTAGTAGTCGTTAACTTGGTATTCCCCTCCTGCCATAAGACCAGGATGTTCCCCTGCTTTTGTCCGATGGATCAACTCTCGTACATAGGGTCGTTCGTATTGAAGTTGTGCGAGTTTTACTTGTAGGAGTGCTTCTCGGCGTTCTGCGTGTTCTTCGAAGATGGCAAGGATTAGTCGGATGCGGTCGTAGACATTGGTTTTTAGTTTTTTTTCCAGGGTGAACCATTGTGATGGTTTGAGTTCGCCGTTGACGATGACAAGGTCAATTGGTGTATCCATTTGTCCATAAAATTCTTTTATTTCGTCTACTTTCCCGGAACCTATGTAGTAATTGACATCTGGTTTTGTTCTGTTTTGGATAAATTCTTTACGAATAGTATAGCCAAGGGTCTTTGCAAGTTGTTTGATTTCTTCGTTAGTGTCGTTTAATGAGATGAGGATTGCTTTTTTTTGGTTAGTCCGCATTGTTTTCTTAGACAAATAAGCAAGGGTTCTTCTTTAATTTTTGGCAGGTTCTTAAAAAAACCTATTTGTAAGTTTTTCTTTGGTAGACGTTGAGATTTATAAAGAGAATTAGTTAGATTGCACAACATTTAAATATATGCTATGCTATTACATAGCATTGATGGAACTATGGAGATAATAGCATGTCCTTTATGCGGTAGTAAGAATACCCATTCGATGATATCAACAACACAACTTCCCTATTTTGCGAGAGGATACACCTGTGAAGACTGCCATTTTAAAGGAGTGCCCTTGATATTTTCCTCAGAACAAATATACAAGAGATTCTTATATTTACTTAAACGAATATAAAAAATCTAACAACATAATACAGATTAATGAAATATCACAGAATATGTACAAAATTCATGTTTTTTGCATATTTCAAAAATCCAAAAATAACAATATTTTCATAAATAAATAAAAATCAATATAAACGTCAACCACCCATATAATTAAAAAACTATGAAAAATAATGAAACAGATGTTATGAAAAAATATAGAAACTTTTATATAGAGATGTGACTCTTCCTTTATTCGAGAAAAGGAGGAAGGGTCTTATTCTTCATAAATCCCCTTAATGTTTTCCCCTTCCTTCCCGATTTTTTTTAAAAATTTTCCATTCCATAGAAGAAATTATTTATCCTTACTCGTAGCACCTCGGAACCAATGCAACGTCACATAAAACCGCTGCATCGCAGTGATATTCCCAACAATAGCAAAATACAACAGAACCAACTCAATAACTGTGATATTCCAAGGGAACTGAAAAGAAAAATGCAATACAATATGCTGGATAATCGGGAAGATAATAAGCAATGCCAGTCTATCTGCTCTGCCGAGCAATCCGGAATAATCCCGCTTATATCCAATTGCTTGAGCCTGCGTCCCCATATAACTGGTAAGCAACACACCAGTCATTGCAAGCAAACCAATGGGAGGGCGACAAAAGGAGCTTAACGAAAGACCACCAACCATAAAAACATCTGCATATCGGTCAAGGGCATGATCAAGAAAATCGCCACGTGTAGATGCCTTATTCGTAAGCTTGGCAACCTTCCCATCAATTGCATCGAAAAATCCGTTGAGAATGACAAAAAACACGGCAAAAAACAAAAAAAAGTTCTGTAGTTCGGTTTTGGGAGTTGAGAAATAAAAAAACACACCAGCCACAAAAGAAAACAGAAGCGCACACCAGGTAAGAATATCCGGATTGACTGAAGAAAACCGTTTTCCAATGATCGTAAGCAATGGATCTGCTTTGTCACGTGTTCTGTCCAATACCATAGTCGCTCCTATATGCGCGGTTTATTAAGGATTTCTTCTGACCAATCAATCTTTCCAATACTATATGTCTTTGTCGGTCGAAAGTTTTTTTCCACAATCTCATATATACATAGGAAAACATCCTCAACACTTTTTTCTGTTGTATCTATCTCAAAAATATTTTTAGAGGAATGTCGCTGCACCGCTTCGCAAAGGATGATATCAATGATCTCAGCTTCTATATTTTCCATGATTTTTTTCATCCTCCATCTTTTTTTCAGAAGTCTTTTTTTAAGTTCTTTGGGATGACAGCGCAGAACAATTACTTTTTCCATACAAGAGAGGAGATGCGCAATATGCCCTTCGAAAAAAACGAGGGTGTCTGTTGCGAAGTTTTTCTTAATGATGATGTTTAATTTATGAATATCAATAAGTTGCGAGTTTCTTGTTTTATCTATTCCTGCAACGCAATTATTCTTCTGTGCTAGTCTATGTAATGAAACAATGGTATAACCCTGTTTTTTAAGGCCGGTCGTAACCGCGGTTTTTCCTGTTCCCGGGGTCCCGGTCAATGCCACCCGCATTTTAGATCAACTTGTAATAATCGTATCCACGGAATCCTTCTTTAAAACAATAGAAAAGCTTCTGGAAGTCTTTGCGGAACTCTTTTACATCGTCTCTGATTTTTTTGGGGTTTTCTTTTTTCAGAAGTGCTCGTGCATAGAACTTTGCAACATCGTCCATCTCTTTTTCCTTCATTCCGATACGAGTCAGCTCTGGTGTTCCCAGACGAAGCCCAGACGGATTAAGGGGGTCTTCGTCACCAGGGATCATATTCATATTCGTGACAATCCCAGCATCCTCAAGTATCTTGGATGCCTCCTTTCCCCTCCCTGGACCAATCTCCACGAGGACCTGATGCGACTTGGTAAACCCAAGCTTCTCACCAAACACCTTGAACCCCTGCTCGTGGAGTGCTTGTGCAAGACGTTTTGCGTTCCTAATTGTTTGATCTGCATATGCCTCCCCAAACTCAAGATGCTCAGCAAAGGCAATACCCTTTGCAGCCACATGGTGCAGATGATACGAGGATGTAACCCCTGGGAACACACCAAATCCTAATTTTCGTAAAAAGGCTTTATTCTCCTCAGTGTCTGCTGTGTGATCTGAAAGGATCATCCCGCCCTGCGGTCCTGGTAATGTTTTATGAGTACTTCCATTCATCAGATCAGCGCCTTCTCGAAGTGGATCTTGGAACTGTTTACCTGCAATCAGACCAAGCACATGGGCTGCATCATAGACCACGTAGGCACCGACCTCATGAGCTGCTTCAGCGATAGCTTTGAGTGGCGTTGGAAAGAGAAACACGGATTGGCCACATAATGCAAGTTTTGGTTTGACCTGTTTTATAAGTTTTACCGCACCATCAACATCAATGGTCATCTCCTCGTTGCTAAACGGAAATGAAACAAGATTAATCCCCCGGACTCCTGCAGCACCGTACTTGCCAAACGAGATATGAGCGCCATTCGCGGTGTCGAGGACCGTTGCAGTCTCCCCAGGTTTTATTAATGCTTTAAGCACCGCCATGTTAGCCACCGTTCCTGAGGTCGGTCGTACATCAGCATACTTACACGCAAAAAGTTTTTTTGCAAGTTCCATCGTTTTTTCTTCAACAAAATCAAAGAACTTGCATCCTTCGTAGTATCGGTTCCCTGGAGTCCCTTCCGCATACCTTCCATGGAAATCGGTGATAAGCATCTCCCGGCAGAGGGGCGAAAGCACGTTTTCACTGGCGATCATGGGAAGAGAATTTGCAAAAAACTCGTTGTTCTTCATCGCTTGGTTCCTGATATATTCAACCTCATCGTACCATTTCATAGAATCAACCAAAGCTGAATCAATGACTTCAATAAAAAGGTAATGGAAAGGGCCTCCTAACGGAACAATAACCTATTTTTTTTTTCCCTCGCGCAATTTAAACAGAGAAGGAAGATGAATCGTATAAGTCCCATCTTTTTGAATCACAATAGGTTCTTTCTCTAGCAGCCCTTTCAGGTCAATATGGTATTTCCCTGGTTGTTCTACCCCAATTGTTTCTGGTGTATCCGAATGGTCCACCTCTGCTTTGATTTTATCAATAATCGCTTTGCGTGCATCCTCACTGATTGGTTCACGGATGGCGAGTTCTTCTTGAGGTTTTTTTTGATCAATTTTGTCCTCTATTATCCTCCGAAGGTCCTTTGGTTTAAGGGTTATCCATGTCTCAGTCCCTTTAAGTGTGTCCTTATTTTTTTCGACGGCAAGCTCCATGATTCTTGTGGTAAGGTCCTGACTAATTTCCTTACTCATGACATCTCGTTCTACTTCATTTAAAGGTTCTTTCGTGAAAAAAAACCGGTTCCCCCCACAATTCGGGCAACCTTTCAACAGTTGTGATGATCCTTCTTCGAACACATGGCCACATTTCAAGCATTGATGTGGCATTAACTTGCTCCCTTCCCAGGAATAATCGTGGTTTGGATCATATCATTGTCCTTGTGAACCATTTTAAGAAGATGTGCAGGTCCGATGACCGTCATGCGGGGTTTTTTCGTTACGCCAAAAACCCGTTGGAAAAAACTGATTTTTTCATTTTCATATCCACCAATCTCAATTCCAATGAATGTGTCATGGTTGATTTCTTTCATGGTATGCTCAATTAATTGTGTTTGTTCATTTGCCGTCAAACCATGTT
>LSSI01000002.1 GCA_001595945.1 Thermoplasmatales archaeon SM1-50 | reverse complement strand
TTGAATACGCAATACCTATTGTTCATAATTATCTGGTATCAGAGGGAGTACGAGATAAAATAACTATAATGGCAAGTGGTGGGATACGTACAGCTTTTGACGTTGCAAAAATTATTGCATTAGGAGCAGATGGTGCTGTTATTGGGACCTCTGAACTTGTAGCCTTAGGATGTAAAAGATGTGCTAATTGTGAAAGAGGAAGAGGATGCCCATCAGGTATTGCTACAACGGATCCGATACTTGCAAACTATATAAATCCTGAGTGGGGATGTCAAAGAATAATCAACATGTATTCTTCTTGGAAAAAACAATGGGACTATATTTTAACAAAATTAGGTTTGGGAAGTATAAAAGAACTGCTACCAAAAAACAAGGTGGAATTTAAAAAAGGAAGATTCAACCATCTTATACATCTGGATTATATGAGATGAAATCATGGTGAGATCATCAGATCAAATAGAAAAGATTATATCATCTAAAAAAAACATGAAAACAAATTCATCCATGATTAAAAATGAGGCAATAGAAGCAGAGGGAGGATGCGGTGTCATTGGAGTTGCTTCGACAATTCCAATAAAAGGAAAATATTTATTTCAATCATTAATACAAATGCATAATAGGGGAAATGGCAAGGGAGGAGGAATAGCCGCAGTGGGTCTTTCACACAAACAACTAGGTGTTACTTTAAAAATATTAGAAAATTCATACCTGTTATTAGTAGCTTATTTGGACCCAAATTCTAGAAAACAAGTAGAAAAAGAGTATATTTATCCATATCTTGATGTCAAAGCAGTTAGAAGAATTGATACTATTAAGGATTATAAAAAAATAGGATTAGAAGTAAAACCTCCGGATGTATGGAGTTATTTTGTGAGTGTCAAAAAAGATTCACTAAATAATTTTAAAAAAATCAATGGTTTAGATAATATTAATAGAGAACAAATTGAAGACGAATTCATTTATAGAAACAGTTACATGCTTAACACCAGATTTTATGCTTCTTTAGGTGAGAAAAAAGCTTTTGTTTTATCTCATGGAAAAAACATGTTGGTTTTAAAAATTGTGGGATATGCAGAACAAGTTCTTCAATATTATAAATTGGAAGATTTTGAAGCACATATATGGATAGGACATCAAAGATATCCAACTAAAGGAAAAATTTGGCATCCGGGAGGTTCTCATCCATTTATTGGTTTAAATGATATCCTTATTCATAATGGTGATTTTGCTAATTATTATTCTATTGCCGAGTATCTCAAACAGCGAAATATTTATCCATTATTTTTAACAGATACCGAAGTTGCTGCTCTTTATTGGGATCTTTTGACAAGAATCTATCAATATCCATTAGAATATGCTATTGAGGCTATAGCTCCAACAACTGAAAGAGATTTTACTATGTTGTCAGAAACAAAAAAGAAAATATACAAAGCCATCCAAATGACACATATACATGGTTCTCCTGATGGCCCTTGGTTTTTTATTGTTGCTCGAAATAATGTTTCTGAAAAGCAATTGCAATTAATTGGTATAACAGATACATCAATGCTTAGACCACAAGTTTTTGCTCTTCAGGAAAGAGATATAAAAATTGGTCTTATCGCATCTGAGAAACAGGCAATTGACACAGTACTTTTTTATTTGTCGAAAGATGATAAAAGATTTTCTCCTATGGCTGATCGATATTGGTATTCAAGAGGAGGTAGTTATACTAATGGTGGTGCTTTTATTTTTACAATAGATAAATCAAAAAATCTTGATTGTACAGATAAATTGGGGAAAAAAGTTAATATTGTAGATAATAAAAAACATTATTGTAATAGAGGGACTAATAATTTAAAAAATCTTTTTGTTATCGATGAAAAAATATTTAGAATTAATAGAACGAAGAAAATTTTTGAATATTTATTAAAAAATATTAAAAATTGGGATATTGACAGTATTATTTTATTTGTCGATTCTCTGAAAAAATATGCAGTCAATGGTATTATTGAAAAAACATTAGCAATAGAGGTATTAACTAATCTTATTGATAGAAGATATTATATTGGAAAAAAGTATAGAAGTGATTTGATTCCGATTTATGAAGAAAAACTTTATGAGATTTTTGATTCCTTTCCTAAACTAGGAGTAAGTTTAAATAATAAATATTTTAAAATTGATTATTTTAGGAGAAATAAGCTATTTAAACCTTTGAATTCAAATCAAATTTTAGTTATTGATGTATTTGATTTCAAAGCCGAAGGAAATGATGGAACTTGTCAATTTCTGCAGAGAGCATACGATTTGGGTTGGAGAAACTTCATTGCATATAATTTTCGTGGACAACGAAATTTTGGTGCAGGTTTGATTGCTAGGGAAAAAGTAAAAATCGATGTATATGGACGAGTGGGGGATTGTCTTGCAGCTTTTGCTGATGGACCAGAGTTTCATATTCATGGAAGTGTTCAGGATTCTGTCGCATATTGTTTTAGATTCGGGAAAATTGTAATCTATGGCGATGTAGGAAAAACATTTGAATACGGGGCCAAAGGTGGAGTAGCATTTATATTAGGTGATCTGGTTGATCGACCTTTGATCAATTCTGTTGGAAGTGCAACTGCTATTATAAATGGATCTTGTAAAGATTATTTGGGGGAATCTTGTATGGCTGCATCTGGATTCACAGTAATAAATGGAATAAAATTTTCAAAAAATGGAAAAATCTTGTCACAAGAGACGCCATATCATGGCGGAAATCTCTTTCCACTTGCAGCAGCTGGTGCTGTATATTTAAGAGATCCTTTTAAAACAGTCGGAGAGGATCAACTCAATGGTAGTAAAATTAATTCTATTTCAAATAACGATTGGAAAATAATTTTACCTTTATTAAGAGAGAATGAGAGATTATTTGGTATTAAAATAAAAGATCTTTTGACTGTTAATAAAAAAGTAAGAAAACCCGAATATGTATATAGAAAGGTTGTTCCTTTAGAAGTTCTTGCTTTAACAAAATATGATAGAGGTATTTAATTTTCATTTCTTTTTTAATTCTTGTAACGTTTTTTTGATTTTTGAATAACACAAATCAAGATTATCTTCAGCTTTTCTGAGAATATCTTTTTCAGGAATCACATGATAATAATCAACAAAACCTCTAGTTTTGCCACTTTGACGTTTTTTAAAACATAATTGACATGCAATAAGTTTTTCTAGACTCCGATGAATCGTTGAACGATCTTTTTTAAGATTCTTTGATAGTTGATAACTTGTCATTCCACCTGACGTTAGAAGTCTTTGAAGAAGACGCATATCTGTATCATTAAGATTCAACATACATTGAACTATATCAAAGCAAGTTAGATGGGTACCATCAATCTGCAGGGTTATCTGAGATAATTTCTCAATCATAGGTATCAAACATCAGAGGAGGAGATATTATCATCCTGTTTTATCAGTTAGAAAACGAAATGTGTATCAGAATTTTGTGCAGCATCAAGAAATGTGCCAACACCACCAATTTCTTTTATCTCAGGCAAGAGCGACTCACGGGGTATATTCATTAGATCCATCGTCATCTCACAGGCAACCAAGCGTACCCCAAGTTCACCTGCATCTTTTATAAGTTCCTCGAGTGACGCAACATGTTTCTTTTTCATCAGTCGTTTAATCATCCTAGTCCCAATTCCTGCCATGTTCATTTTTGAAAGCTTAGCTGATTTCGCACCATTTTGTTGTATGACATTTAAACCCCAGAACGTGAAAAACATTGTTGTTGGAATTCCTTTTGCTGCTGCTCCTGTTGCAACGATAAATGCGGCTAATGCTTTATCAAGATCTCCACTATGAAGAAGTATTGTCACTCCTTTTTTTTCTACCATATTTTTTTATCCCACCTTTTGTATACGGATGATCTATTTACCATCCTTGTTATCTACAGATAATATTTTCTGTCCAATATCTTGCATTGCTTTGGGTATTTCCTCAAGAGATGCTCGATGATCCCCTTCGACAACTAAGATTTGATTTGGTTTTATTTTATTTAATGCCTTACGTGTTTCAATTAATGGTTTTGGGCAATTCAACCCAATGGTTGATATTCTTACTTCTTCATCTTCTATATGTCATCACCTCCTAAAATGTTAAGGATATATCATGTTGATTGATAATGCCAATAAGATCAAAGAAAGGAATGATCTCAGCACCATCTATAATTTCTTCTGGTAAAATACCTCGTTGTTTAAGGGATTCTTTGATGATTACTAGTCGTCCCCCTAGCTCTAAGAAATCTTGGAGTTCATTAATATTGTTGGGAAGTCCAATTTTTCCTGGATTTTGCTGTTTCATCCCCATCATCACACCGTCTTCCACTAACACCATTGTCACTTTCATTCCTCTCGCCACTGCGTGATTCACCTGGAGCGCTGCCCCATACGCATCATCATCTCGTCCGTAGGTTCCATGTGTACAATAGAAAATAACAGATCGTGTTTTCATAATGTTTCAGCCTCCAAAAGTGAGAACCACGTCTGATTCTATGAAAAAATCAATTAAATCCGATGAACCAGAGATATAGATACCATCAATAATGTTTTTCTCCGTAAGGTCTCGTGCAATAGAACAACGTTCACATGATTTGACCTCAATTTGTTTCCGTAGTACTCTTCGTAGCCAATCTCCAGGATTATTATAGTTTTTATCTCCAGTGAGATGCGCATTCCATGTTCCATCAAGGTATAAGAAAAAGTGAACGATATAGCCTTTTTGTTTTGCTTTTAATGCTGTTTTACAAGCCATATCAACAGCTTCAGAGGCATAGGGTCCTTTGATCAGAACAATTGTTAATATTTTTGATGACGTCACTGTTTGATCTGTAGTCATATGGTCATCACCCATCGCCACTGTTCCATTACCTTTTCTACAAGATCATCGTATGGTTTACTAGATATTTCGATTCCTTGGATAATATCATTTGGGGATATACCTGCAGCTTCTAGGTGCTCTTGGCTTGCGATAATCTGAGCCCCGTTTTGGAGAAGTTGTGGTATAAGTTTTCCTGCATCATTTTGTTGATGGTTTTTTGCAACCCAAATACCGTCACTAATGAGAAATATCCCAACAGTTTTACCGGAAGCGATTGCTTTCTGACCTAATCGGAGTATGCCAATTGTTTTGGATGATTCTAATGGAGCTTTAGTGATAATAAATCCGTAATCGATTTCAAAGGCACCTGTTCTCATATTTAATATACCTCTTTTAAATAAGGAATATTAATTATGCATAATTGTAGCATAACTATACATACCCTAATTAGTATTTATAATTTTACCTAACTCACCTTAGTTTATAGTCCAATAGTTCATTAGAGATTCTCCTAATATACAATGTAAATTTTTTTTTTTATTAAAGAAATGGCAACAATAAAATTTATCCGTGTATAATTGAAAAACACGTACCGTAATTTATCGAATTAATAATACTCTATAACAAATTGAAATCAATGATCGAATTGTTAAAAAAAGAGATTCATACTAAAAAACAATATTAAAAACAAACCAGAAAAAAATGATGTGTTGAAACTGTACCAATACTTCTCAGCTACATTTATATATACAATCGTAATTTTTTCTTTTCCATTTATCATACAAATAAACGAAGGTCTACTATGATCTATCTTGGAATTTTTAATCTGCATAAAAACAGAAAGACATCTGATAAAGAAGTTACTTTAAAAGTACCATGGCCAGATTATGTTGTCACTTTAGATGAAACAAATTTTAAAGACTTTCTTAAAAAATATCCAATGTCACTAGTAGATTTTTGTGCACCATGGTGCACACCATGTCAAGAGATGACACCACGATTAAGAAGATTGTCAAAGATCTATAAAGGAAAAGTTGCATTTGGAAAACTAGACATTCAGAATAATCAAGATATTGCCAAAAAATATAAGATTATGGGAATCCCTTATTTTGTCGTTTTTAAGAATGGTAAAAAAGTTAGTAGCATAACAGGAGTGAAATTTATAGGTGATATGAAGGATACAATAGATAATCTCCTCATTGATTAAAGAAAATATTTTATGCGATACAAAAGTTATGATTAATAATACCACAAATATTGCCAATCTTTTTGTGATTTCTCTCAGATTATGATGAATTCGAGGATTAATAGCGTTTCGTAAACTAATGCTCCTTATAGATTTTATGAGAAAGAACATATATATTAGAAATTACACCATAGATTGATTTTATGAGGAATTGTTAAATAGGATTCATGAGTTGAGATATCAAAAAATTCACTCTTTATTTAACAAATAAAGATGATAATATTAATTTGTGAGAGTATGAAGAAAATAGCAATAATTACAAGGGATTGTGCAGGAGTGAATGCTGCATTACGCGCTGTAGTAAGAACAGCAAACAAACACCATATTCAAACTTTTGGCGTAATAAAGGGCTATGATGGTCTAATTGACTCAAAATTTATTACACTGAATAGAAGTTCGGTTTCTGGGATTGTTAATCTGGGGGGGACGATTCTAAAAACCTCACGGTCGAAGCGTTTTTTCACTAATGATGGACAAAAAAAAGCCATTAAAAATCTCCATAAAAATAAGATTGATGGTGTGATAGTAATCGGTGGAGATGGTTCATTAAAAGGTGCTCATCGTCTTGCCAAAAGGACAAAAATACCTGTTATTGGTATCCCTGCGACAATAGATAACGATATCACTGGCGTTGATTTAACAATCGGATCGGATACCGCGGTCAATGTTGTTTTAGATGCATTAGATAAAATACGTGATACCGCAACAAGTTTAGAACGGATCTTTCTCATTGAAGTCATGGGTCGTGAAAGTGGCTATATCGCGATGCAAGTTGCTCTGGCTGGTGGATGCGAAGAAGTGTTACTCCCAGAAAGAAAATCAGATATTAAAACGATGTGTGAAGAAATTAAACAGGGAAATGCTAAAGGAAAATCAAGTTGGATTATCATAGTAGCAGAGGGAAGAGCAAAAGCGCATGATATTGCTCGTGATGTTACATTTATAACTGGTTTAGAAACTAGAGTAGCAGTTTTAGGTCATATCCAAAGAGGTGGGCATCCAACCGGAGTTGATCGAATTCTTGCAACAAAGCTCGGTCATTATGCGGTAGAAATTTTACGAACTGGAAAAACAGATGTTTGTGTAAGCATTAAAAATAATAAGATAGTGACTATTCCTTTATCTAGAGCAACTCAACGGAAAACAATCGATGTCACAGAAACATATAAACTGATAAAACTGCTTACAAAATAAACTACTTCCTATATTGAATAAAAAGTAATCTTATAATATTTCATAATTAAATATTGCACAGAAGGATTTATATGGGGAATAGTAGTAGAAAATTCTTGGATATCCCTGAGAGAATTTTTGGCTTGTCTGATTTGGCATATAATTTTTGATGGAGCTGTTATCCAGAAACACGAATGCTTTTTAAAATACTAAATACACTGCTAAATTATTTTACCATAATAAAAAGAAAAAGAAACATATTAAAACAATGGGTCTTTATTCCATCGTCTTTCGCAAGGATGATTCAGTATGAAGGAAGGATATTTACAAATGAAGATTGCTGAGTTTACTGACAAATGCAATCAAATTGAACAAATGCTGGCGATGGAGGGTTCAAAGATACGTCTGTTGCAGGAAAAAGTCGGTGAGTACAAAGAGATCATAAAAAAACTTCAGGATGTTCAAGAATTCAAAAATCAAACCATCACCGAGATTCGAAAGGAAAACGAGGTAATCCTAGAAAATCATGTTGTATCAATCTCAAAACAACTATCTGAAGAACTCAAAAAACTAACGATGAACAAAGCAGAAAAAATTAATGAAACAATAGCGTTGCTTCAAAAGCGAGAAGAAGATATCACAAAACAAACAGAACAATTGGAACAGCATACAAAAAAGCTTACGTTTCTTTTCGAATACAATGAAATCCTCATGATGAAACTGGTTAATCGAAACGTGTTAAAGGAGCACGATGTTATTGAAATGCAGCGTCGGTCAAAAAAGAAGGCAGAAGAAACAGAATAGAAATTTTCTAGTATAGAATATTTCTTACACTTTTGTAAAGTGTGCTGTATTTAGAAATAAAACTTTGTTCTCTTCATCAAAAGCATAAAGAAAAGTAAGTGTCATTAACCCTTGGTTATCTCCTGGTGGATGGGTCCTATTTGACGGCCATGTTCCATTATAAGGATTTGTATTATTCGGTAGCCACATTCTATCTCCTGATGGTTGTGTTTCATTTCCAGGGGGTCTAGTTCCATTCGGTGGAAATGTTCCATTAAGAGGTCGTCTATCTGGAAACCTGCCTCTCTCTGACATTATTGGTGTAAGCACCAATGAATTATCATTTATTAAGTAGGTATAATTCATAGAAAACGTTCTGTTACCATTTGTAAGTATCATCTCTGCATGGTCACTTGAAAAGGTGATTTTAGAAACGAAGGTGTTATCGTCTCCACCAAACAGCGGTATCTGAAGAGTTCCCACCCATGACCCAAGCAAAGCGTTTACATCGCTATTAATATTCTTGTTCTGATTTGTGGTACATCCACATAAATTTACTAATGCTAAAAAAATGAAACCACTGCTAATAAGAACTAATTTATCTCTTGTTCTTTGTTTCATTTTTTATTCGCTCCTCATCGCTTCAACAATCTGTAAATTTGCAGCATTTCGTGCTGGAATCAATCCTGATACGATCCCAACGATAGTCGAAAAGAATAATGCAAACACGATCAGCTGGGGAGTAACAATAGCAACTGAAGTATTTACACCCATTCTGCTCATACCCATGATGTTGAACCCTACACTAGAAATAATACCCACGATAATAAATCCAAGGAATATACCGAGGAGTCCTCCCATTAGACCAATGATTCCTGATTCAGCGAGAAACATTTTCATGATTTCCGAGTTTCGTGTCCCAATCGATTTCAGAATGCCAATCAGTCTCGTTCGTTCCATCACAGACATAAACATCGTATTAGCAATACCGATTGCTCCAACAAGAAGCGAAATCGCAGCAATACCGGTAAGGAAAAATGTTAATGTGGCCATCGTGTTTTGAAAGGTTTCAAGCATGGAGGTCGGTGACGTCACTGTAAAATCTGCGGTATCTGCAGTGACCATACGAGAGGTATATAACACATTTTCAACATTTTCAATAATTTGGTCAATTGCATTTGTATCAGTAACTTTTACTTGTATTGAGGAATATTCATTGTTACCAATATCAGTAAGAAGCTCTCGTGCCGCTTGAAGTGTCATAAAGACAGTTCGATCATCCCCCCCGAAATCACCAGTACCAGATTCTGCTAATATCCCAACGATTGTGAATGTTTTTGATCCTATTCTGATTTGGGTGTCAACTGTTAAATTATAATCAAACATCCCATTAGCAATACGATTTCCGACAAGGACACTTGTGGTTTCTGCGGATTCAAGGAATCTCCCTGAATCAAGTTTAGAGGTCGTCATCGTATTCCATGCAGAGGGTTCAATACCCTCGATTGTTACCGTAACTGTTTGTGCAAGATACTGGACTGTTTCTCGACCCGAGATAATCCCACTTACTGTTTCAACACCTCTAGCTGTAGAAATCGCAAGGATATCGGTATCAGTTAACGTTGGTGACTCTGTGGTTGTTGTCTGCGATCCCTGTCGTTGTATTACTATAGGCCCTCCTTCTTGGCCAGGTTGAAATCGCCCTTCAAAACCGCTTGATGGTCCAAAGGCTCGTGTTGCCCCAGCACTGACGGTTAGTACATCTGCGCCAAAGCTCGACATCTGCGACTGCATACTTTGGGACATCCCTGCTCCGATGGAAAGCATGGCGATGACTGCAGCAACCCCAACGATAATCCCAAGGATTGTCAACCAACTTCGTAATCCTCTATGGGTAAGACCATTCAGAGATAGTTTCAGAATATCAGTAAATTTCATTCTTTTCTACCTTTCTCCGATTTTGAAATATGCGGTAATTTCTTCTTTCTTCCAAGCTGAATAACGACAACCACAACAACAATCCCAATAACACCAAGGACGATATACATAATGCTATTACCGAGGTCTGTTGATTGAGATTGACTTGAAAAACCATTAAATGTCCTAGAATTTCCTTGTGTTGACATCCGAGATGAAAATCCGTTTGTTGAGCTTGAAGAAAGATTTACTTGTTTTTGAATAGTCTGTCGTACTCCAAACACATCAGTATAAGCTATTTGAACAATTAACGCGCTCTGCCCAAATATACTAAACGATTGATTCATAAACCGATCTCGTCCACCAGTGAAATTCCCACCAGAGGGTGGGTTGCTCATACCTGTTCGGTTAAATGAAGGGAACTGCATGGTTCCATTACGTGTTGCATTGCTTGTTGTGGACGTAATAGAGAATGATGCTAAGGTGTAATCCCCAGCATCAAGATTCCCAACACTAGTCGAGGATGTACCACTTGTGGAATAACCTATCTGAGGAGGTATCGATACAACAACAGATGATGCAGTATTTGCTCCAGTATTGACAACAGCAAATGTTGTTGTAGTACCAGATGATGACTGAAGAACAATATCAAATGTCGTTTTACCACTAATCTGTAGACCAACTGTTGAGTTCACGGTCTGTTTCTTTCCTGTCTGATCATAATACTCCATAAGTATCGTTAATGGATACACACCAGGGGAGATTCCAGAACTTGCAATAATCATAATAGGAATCGCTGTGTAGTTATTTGGATCTATATAAGGGAGCGTAATCCTATTATCGGCTCCAACAGGTAAAATAAGATTATTTGCATCTCTCCATGTAAACAGGATGTTTGTCAGAGGTACTCCACCATTATTTGTAAGATTAAAAAAAATGGTTGTCGCAATTCCAATTGAGATTTCAGTTGGAGTTACTGATGTTATGTCTAAAACAGTTGCATCTTGTACTTGGACAACCGCGGTTTGCTTTATCGTACTAAAACTTCCCGTGATCTCAAAAACTATTTGATAGAGACCAGGAGTCGCTGTTGAAGGCACGCGAAACTCGTAGATGAGTGTAGAAGACTCACCGCTGTCCAAGCTACCGACATTGATAATCCAGTTTCCTTGGGCGATAACAGCGGTTGTATCTAAGGTTTTTGCGCTAATCGTAATAGAACCAACAGATCCTCCTATACTTTTCAAATTCACTTCAATGTATCGGTTTGTGCCTGGCGTGACGATTGTTGGGTTTGTAGCAAAAGTCACTTGAAGTCCCGCTGCTGTTGCGTTATAACTGCCTAAAGTATTGAATAGAAGAATGCAACTCAATACGCTTATTATTACATAATTTCTTTTCCTCATTTCCTAACAACCTACCTTTATTTTTCCATCAACGATATGCACAATGGTTTCAGCGTATTGTGCTATCTCGGATTCATGGGTAATAACTGTAACCGTCATTTTCCGCTCCTTTTGGAGTTGTAGTAAGAAACTCATAATCTGCGCCTTGGTTTTTGTATCTAAATTTCCAGTTAGTTCGTCTGCAAGAATTATTTCGGGATTGTTAGCCAAAGCTCTCGCTATCGCAATGCGTTGTTGTTCCCCCCCGGATAACTGCGAGGGAAGGTGGTGTGCTCGATGTTCTAAACCAACCGCTTTAATAAGCTCAAGGGCTCGTTGTTGTCGTTCTTTTTTATCTTTCTCAATAACAATCATGGGAAGCTCGATGTTCTCAAGTGCAGTTAATGTGGGATGAAGATTGAAAAATTGAAAAATAATACCAATTTTTATTCCTCGTAATCGAGCGAGATCTGATTCTTTTAACGTTGAAATATCCACTCCATCAAGGAACACCTTCCCGGAGGTTGGTTTATCTAGGGCGCCTACCATATGTAGTAACGTTGATTTGCCTAAACCACTTGGTCCCATGATTGCGACAAATTCCCCTCTGTTAATTTTCAGATTAACACCACGGAGAGCGGGAGTTTCCACACCATCCATTTTATAGATTTTTTTCACATCTTGCAATTCGATAATTGTCTTATTCATTTTTTTCACCTTTTTGTTGATACAAGTTATCTTCGTTCATATGAAATCAGTTGACCGTTTTCAACATTCCCAGATTCTCTTTTAAAAGTATATTATAATTTTTCCCAAATCAATCCCAATTCTATCCCAAATACAAAAAATCCATTATATCTTATATAGCTGAATTTAAGTTAATATCTACATTTATCTTTGACTTAATGTGGTGTTCTTCACATTTCCTTCTGGTGTTTTCAGCCAATAAGTCTTTAATGATACATTGTTTTGGTCTGTAATTCTTTTTCTCAAGTTTTTCCTAATTTTTTTTCATTTTATTCGAAATGAGAAAGACGAGTTGTGCCAAGAGTTAGACTCAAAAATGAGGAGAAGGGTAGGGAACTTTGACACAACTCCGGCATTGATTAACTTATACTTGGTCGTTGTTTTAGCAAAACAGAAACATCCTGAGTCTGCCTGTTTCTGATAATAGTAAGAGTGATAGTTTGGTTTGGGTTCGTATGTTCTTCAAGATAGGACATAAAGCTATCACCATTGATGACTCGTGTTCCATCCACCGCGATGATGATGTCGCCACCGATAATCACCCATTCATCAATGATTTGTGCCTGTTTGTTTCCACCTTTTAACCCAGCTTTTGCAGCTGCTCCACCGTTTGTTACCTGAGTAATGAGCCATCCATAGGTCACATTAGTTCCGATTGTTTTTGCGATTTCATATGTCATATCGGTTCCGGATATTCCCACCCATGGGTGTTGATCGTATGTTCCAGTGTTGATGAGGGAGTCGATTTCCCGTAAAATTGTATTGGATGGGACAGCGAAACCAAGACCATTGGAATCCTGTATGATTGCCGTGGTGATTCCAACAACCTCTCCTTGGTAGTTTAACAGAGGTCCTCCGGAGTTCCCTGGGTTAATGGCTGCGCTTGTCTGGATGATATTCGCGATGGGGAAATTCCCCGCAACGGAATCCTGTATGGTTCTACCGAGTTGACTGATAATACCAGATGTCATCGTCCCCCCCAACCCAAATGGACTACCAATAGCTATAACAGGATCACCGACTTGTAAGCTGGAAGAACTAGTTATCTCTAAAGGTTGGAACTCTTCAAGTGGTGCATCAACGGATAAGACTGCTAGGTCTGAATATGCATCAGACCCCATAATAGAGGCAGCATATCCGTTCCCGTTCGAGAAGGTCACGGTAATATTCTCTGCGTCATCGACTACATGTTTATTGGTAATGACAACCATATCATTGTTATAGTTGTAGACGAAACCAGAGCCTTGAACCTGGGAATATATCGTTCCGAAAAATGAGTATTGAACTACGTATCCGGTTATTACGATCACTGAGTCCTTTACATCATTATATACTTGAGCCAGAGACGCAGTATCAATATAGTATGTAATATTGTTTATTTGTTGTTGGGTGGTATCATCGTGAGTAGTACTTACTTGTTGTTGTGCTGTATCAATGTCTGATGAACTTGCTGAATATTTTGGCGATTATATACCTCCTTTCATTAATGTTAGAGTTACACCTCTTACACCCTCTGAAATAATTTTACCAACGCTTGGTGTAGTTGTTGTCTGTATCAGCATGTTTCTCTTGATTGGTCTTATCGCTGTGTATATCAAAATTTTTGCAAAAACAAAATCAAAGTATATCCTTGGTTTATTTTTTGTTTTATTTCCCTTGTTTATCGAATCTATTTTTTTAGTCTATACCTTACGATCATTATTTACTTCTTTAGCAATCCCTGGAATCCCGCCTGGTCCGCGTATCCCTGAAAGTATCGGATTTGAAATAGGTGGCTTAGGTCAAATACTGGTTATTGTTTCATTATTTGAAAGCATCGGATTATGTATATTGTTGTATCTCAGTAATGAATAAAAATTGGGTTGGGATTAGTATATTATGATAGAGCTAACTCCAAGTTCTTCTTAAGAGGTGAATTTTACAAGAATAATATAATAAGGACATTAGAAATTATCCAGAATTTCAACTTCTGAATTAATGTTAAAACATAGTATCTTTTTTTTCTCTCTCTTTTCACTTGTATTTACAAAGAATGTTTTTTTATATACAAATCATTTTAGGGCTTCGATGGTAAACACTATTCTTCACATTGATAAAATTTTCAGATTGTTAAAACAACAATTACGTCCATATGGATCACCCATCGTCTCACGAAAGAAACGATACATACCAGATACTGCGTTTGTTACGCTTATCTCCTGTCTTCTTAGTCTTCGAACCAAGGATGATGTAACCGAGCAGGCATCACGACGATTGCTTACCAATTATAATACTCCTGAGAAGATTCTCTTGCTTCCGAATCAGCAGCTGGAAAACTTGATTTATCCTGTCGGCTTCTATAAAACTAAAACACGAAGAATCAAAGAGATCTCCCGGACACTTCTAGAAAAATACAAAGGAGAAGTACCAGATACCTTTGAGGAATTACTCACCCTCAAAGGGGTTGGAAGAAAAACCGCAAACATCGTCATGGTCTACGGTCATAAAAAACACGGGTATCTACCAATTGATACCCACTGTCATCGGATTCCAAACAGACTTGGATGGATTACAACCAAAACACCAGAAGAAACAGAACATACTCTGAAAAAAATTCTCCCAAAAACATATTGGAATGATTTTAATGATTTGTTTGTACGATTCGGACAAACTATATGCGTACCTGTCTCACCATTCTGCAGTCGCTGTCCAATCGAACAGTATTGTAAAAAAGTCAATGTAAAAACCAGTCGATGATTGGCTAGAATTTTTTTTCTTGGATGAACTTCTCGATTTCAGAGACGGTGATATTTCTGTTCGTTGTCATCAAATCCACAAGTTTATCTTTTTCAGCCCAGTTCTGATAATATTTCTTTTGGACGTTGTTTAGTTTAAAGCTGATGCCTTTGGTTTCTGCGAGTTGTCTGAGCTGATGTTCTGTTAATTCATTTAAGAGTTCTTTCTTGATTGACATGCGTATCCCATCCTACCACCTGGTAAACGAAAACAAGCATTTATCTGTTTCGTTTCATTCAACGTAGATTATCTCGAACGGGAAAATGTAAACCGATTAGTTTATTAATGGGAAACACAATTCCAATGCCACAACGTGGAATGGGATGCTGGATGGAGAGAAAGAAGTTATTTCTCCAGAGATGTTAAAACCTCTTATTATAAGGTCGCTTCGGAGAAGTAGCGTGCGGAAGAAAATCGCAGATTACCTGTTCGAGATCAGTCCAAGCGGCAGTTATACATCTGAGATTGCCTATAACGTTAAAACCACGCCGACGAATGTAATTGGGGCGATTCGCGGGATGAATTCGCGTTATCGTGATGACGAATCATTGATAAGTCTAAATCTTGTCGAGCAGATCGAGGGAGGGAAACATAAGGACATTAAGTTGTATCGCCTCACTGATTTTGGCAAAGAAATCGTTGAAGGTCTGCGGGATACGAAAAAACGGTTCTAAAGAACATCTTGCTTTGCCTTCTTTTTTCATCGAAACTGATAAAAAAAGGCGCTGCGTTATCCTCATCTTGGGAGTCAGATGATATATGGCTGAAGTAAATATCAAAGAATTACTCTCCACATATGATACAAAAAACCTGACAGTTGCGACGGTTTGTTCTCATACTAGCCTTCAGATATTTCATGGTGCGAAAAAAGAAGGATTTAAGACACTAGGGATATCAGTTGGTGAGATAAAGAAATTCTATGATGCATTCCCCCTGGGAAAACCCGATGAGTTTTTTATCGTTGAAAACTACAAGGAGATAGCAAAATGCGCAGAGGAGTTACGACAAAAAAATGTTCTTGTAATTCCGCATGGATCATTTGTCGAATATCTTGGTCCGAAAAATTTCCTTAACCTCTCGGTACCCACCTTTGGCAATCGGCATGTACTGATGTGGGAGTCGGACCGTGAGAAGGAGCGGATCTGGCTTGAAGGAGCAGGCATTACCATGCCAAAGGAGATAAAAGACCCCCGGAACATCGAAAAACCTGTGATCGTAAAATATCATGGTGCGAAAGGAGGGAAAGGGTTCTTTATCGCAAAAACCTTCGCGGAGTTCTCCAAACGAGTGAAACATGATAAGCCATATACTATCCAGGAGTTCGTGATGGGCACCAGGTATTATTTACACTATTTCTACTCCCCAATTCAGGACAATGCGTATAAACTGATGAAGGGAAGTCTGCAGTTGCTCTCCATGGACCGCCGTGATGAAACCACGATTGATGAAGTGCAACGACTTGGCTCTATCGCGGAACTTGAGGAACTCGGGATTCATCCGACGTTTGTCGTCACAGGTAACATCCCGATCGTGATGCGAGAATCACTGTTGCCTCAGGTCTTTAAGATGGGAGAAGCAGTCGTAGAAAAATCCCTTGAACTCTTTGGTGGCATCATTGGCCCGTTTTGCCTCGAGACGGTGGTGACCGAGGATTTGGAGTTTAAAGTTTTTGAGATTTCCGCTCGCATCGTCGCAGGCACCAACCCGTATATCGCAGGCTCTGCCTATTCAGAGCTAATAGAACCAAACCTTTCCACTGGTCAGCGGATCGCTCAGGAGATACGCTACGCGATAAAGAAGAATCAGCTGGAAGAAATCCTTAGTTGAGGCATTTTTATGTTGACACTAGTGCTGGCTGAATCTGAGCTTGAACTGATGCCAGTTGAGTTATGTCGTCATCCTGCCGTAATCGCCCATGCCAGACAGCGCGCAAAACAACCAAGGCAGATTCTTCTTGATTCGAACTATGATCATGCTGCTATGACACATCTTCTGGAAGGACGTCGGCGAGGACGTCCGGATATCACCCATCTCTTTTTACTGACTGCCCTGGAATCCCTCGTTAATAAACAAGGTCTAATACGCGTTTTAATTCATACGAGAAATGATTTGGTCATAACCATAAATCCACAGACACGCATCATGAAAAACTACGAACGATTCCTAGGTCTTATGGAACAACTTTTTAAAGATCATGTCGTTCCTAATAAAATCCATCCACTGTTATCTTTAACAGAAAATTTCTCTCTCTCTCAGCTCATCAAACAACAACAGGCAGATAGAGTCATCGCATTTTCAAAGAAAGGTACATCGGTGAGACTTGATGAATATTTTATTGAGATGAAAAAACAGAAAAAAAACCATCTTCTCTGTGTCATCGGCGGATTTCCCTCTGGATCGTTTCATGCTGATATAAAAACAATCGCCACCGATGTCCTATCTTTGTATCCGGAGATGCTGCCTGCATGGACTGTTACAAGCGAAATTCTGGTAAATTATGGAAACATATACCGATAAAGCGTAACGATAATTCCGATCTGCGCCCACATTCTATTCTCCGCTTCATCGAATATCACAGACTGTGGTCCATGTGCAACTTCTTTGGTAACCTCATATCCATAATATGCAGGCAGACAATGAAGGAAGAGAGCCTCTGTTTTTGCTGCGCTCATTAACGCCTTGTCAACCGTGTATCCTTTGAACTCTTTGATTCGTTTTTCTTTTTCTGCTTCATCACCCATGGACACCCAAGTATCTGTCGCGATGACGTCAGCCCCGTTTGTTGAACCTTTTACCGCATCAGTGATTTCAACGTTTATACCAAATTTTTTCGCTTCATCAACATATGTGGTCTCCGGCCAATAATGCTTTGGTGAAACAATACGGATATTCATACCAGCTATCCCGCAGCCAAGCAGATAAGAATGTGCCATGTTGTTGTTTCCATCACCGAGGTATACGAACTGCAGTCCCTTAAATGTTCCTTTGTATTCTTGGATTGTCATAAGGTCAGTAATCACCTGACAGGGATGTTCCTTGTTGTCAAGGCCATTAATGATTGGTATGGTCGCATGTTTCGCCAGCTCTCTCATCGCATCATTACTTTTCGCACGGTACATTATCATATCAACATAGCGGGAGAGCACCAGCGCGGTGTCTTGAATGCTTTCTCCTCGCCCAAGTTGGATGTCGCCAGTAGAAAGAAAGATGGCATGACCACCAAGTAAGGTCATCCCTGTCTCAAAAGAGACTCGGGTCCTGGTGCTTGGTTTCTCAAAGATCATCCCAAGGGTTTTTCTTTTCAGATGTTCGATACGTTTTCCTTTCTTGGCTTGTCGTTTGAGGTTCATGCTCAATCGGATAATGTCGTGCAGATCGTCTTTAACATCTACCATGGAGATAAGATCTCGTTTCATTGAACAAGGAAATTCTCCTTCCTTGTTTAAACATATCGGGTGATCAGAAAGGCATTTATCCCTTGAAACGATGTGTCTTTTTTATGGGCGTTGATCTTGGAGAGTTATTCACCAAAGAATCCTGTGGATTTAAGGATTTCAAAGAACGCGTCATCGTTCTTGATGCGCATAATATGCTTCATCAGTTTCTCTCTAGCATCCGTCAGCGTGATGGTACCCCATTGAAGGATTCACAAGGAAGAATCACCTCACATCTCTCAGGACTGTTGTATCGGACGGCACACATGGTGCAAACAAAGATCCGCCCAGTGTATGTATTCGATGGGCAGCCTCATCCGTTAAAGGCACGAACCATCCGGCAACGACGGCAACGAAAGGAACAGGCAGAACGAGAATGGAAGGAAGCATTAGAAAAAGGTGATCTGGAAACAGCAAAATCAAAGGCGCAACAAACCTCTCGAGTAACAAGCGAGATTATAAAACAAAGCAAACAGTTGCTTGAAGCTTTGGGAATCCCCTTCATCCAAGCGCCATCTGAAGGCGAAGCCCAGGCAAGCTATATGGTTCAGAGGGCTGATGCGTATGCGGTGGGTTCACAGGACTTCGACTGTCTTTTATTTGGGGCCCCTATCTTAGTAAGAAACCTAACTTCTTCAGAAAGACGAAAACTCCCAAGCAAACAAGCTTACACCAGCGTTCATCCTGAGCGAATCAATCTGGAATCTGGTCTTCAGAGGCTTGGTGTCTCACGAGAGCAACTTGTTGATATCGCTTTGCTTGTTGGAACGGATTTTAATGATGGCATCAAGGGGTATGGCCCGAAAAAAAGTCTTAAACTTCTTAAAGAAAAAGGACGCCTTGAACAAGCGTTAGACGTCCTCCCTGAACCACGTCTATCTTCTGATGAAATCGAAACTCTGAGAAAAATATTTCTCGAACCTACCGTTTCAACAGACTACTCACTTCAATGGCAAAAAACGGATCCTGATACGGTGATTCGCCTACTCTGCGATGAATATCAATTCTCCCGAGAACGTGTGAAACCAGTTCTTGAGCATTTTTCATTGTTTCATGAAATGACGAAACAAAAAAACCTCTTTGATTTTTAATCTACAAAAAACAATATGCTCTGTATAAGAATTCATCAATAAAATATCTTTTTATATTCTTTTTGTAATAATTAAATGATATTTTCTTCCCTATCATATAATAAACCCATTATTTATATACCATTAGAATGTTCTCCCTTTATTTTTTTAGATGTTTTCTTCTCATTTATTCAGAAAGAAAACTATATATAGACAGTACTGAGTATAAGTATAAATTGGACACATTAATATTTATATATATGAAATAGGGGAATATTATGAGAAAAAAAACCATGAGGAAGCTAATAATTCTTTTTGTAGGCCTTTTTGTTATAACAACAAGCGTTCTTCCAAGCATCGGCAGCACATCATCGCAAACAAACGATGCTAAGAGCATAACGAAAACAACGGATGGTGTCAGCATCACGGTTCATTCGATGGAGGAGACCATCACTATTGACTATGCACTAGAAACATTTGCTATGAAACCAGTAGTGATTAATGATATTGAGTATACCCACATCACCCTTGGAAACGAGGCTAATAGTTTGGTTGCAGGTGCACCAGATCTTCCGTACATTGCTCGCAGTATCATCATCCCGGATACAGGGACGATGGACATCCAGGTTATCGCAACAGAGTATACTGACTATGAAAATATTCGAGTTGCCCCTTCAAAAGGTAATCTGCCAAGAACAGTGAACCCGGATGATGTTCCCTATACATTCGGGACTATCTATAGCCAAAACTTCTGGTATCCTACAGAAATCGCACAGCTACAGGAACCCTATATCCTTCGAGATTTTCGTGGTCAAGTCATCACCATTTATCCCTTCCAATATAATCCTGTAGAAGCGACACTTAGATTCTATACCGATATCACTGTTCAGGTCTCTCTGATACAAAATGATCTTGCTACAAGTCTCGTAGCAATAAAACAGCTTGACTGTGTCGATAGTGAATTTAGCTCGATATATGAACGGCATTTCATTAACTACGATATGTCTCGGTACACCCCAGTATCAGAACAAGGTAACATGCTTGTCATTACCTATGATGCGTTCTACAATGATATGCTACCGTTCGTTGAGTGGAAGAACTTTAAAGGCATACCGACTGAGATGGTGAACGTCTCAACGATTGGAAACAATGCTAATGCCATTAAAACCTATATCACTAACTATTATAACACAAACGGGTTGACATTTGTCTTATTAGTCGGCGACGCTGCGCAGATTGTACCTGGCACAAGTGGATCGATAGCTTCTGATCCATGGTATTCATTTATCAATGGCTCGGATTATTACTCTGAACTCTTTATCGGCCGATTCTCCGCCGAGAACACACAACATGTGATAACACAAGTTAACAGAACCATCATGTACGAACGCTATCCGATGGTTGATGGTGAATGGTACCATAAAGGAGTAGGTGTTGCATCAAACCAGGGTGCTGGTATTGGTGATAACGGGGAAGCTGATAATGAGCATATGGATGTTATCCGGGGAAAACTACTAAATTATACTTATACCTATGTTGATCGGATTTACGATCCAACAGGCACCGCAGCACAGGTAAGTAGTGCTCTGAATGATGGACGTAGCATCGTCAACTACTGTGGTCATGGGTCCACTACATCCTGGGGGACGACTGGTTTTAGCAACACACACATCAACGCATTAACGAATTATTATATGTTACCGTTTATCTGCTCGGTTGCCTGTGTGAACGGCGCGTTTGTTTCAACCACTTGTTTTGCTGAGGCATGGCTGCGTGCAACACAAGATGGACAGCCGACTGGTGCTATCGGTGCGTTCATGTCCACAATAAGTCAAAGTTGGGCTCCTCCGATGAAAGCCCAGGATGAATACATTGACATTCTTGTCGAAAATTACGCAGATAACAAAAAAACAACCTATGGCGCGTTGATGTTCCATGGCTGTATGGCAATGAACGATAAATACGGATCATCTGGATACACAGAGACCGCAGCATGGACCGTTTTTGGTGATCCCTCTGTGCAAGTTCGGACAAACACCCCTGTTGCAATGACCGTGCTGCATGACGATTTTATCATCAATGGTGTCACAAGCTTTGAACTTGATATCCCAGATTTCCCCGGGGCATTATGTGCAGTTTCAAAGAACTCAGTGTTGCTTGGGAATGGATATGCAGATGCATCGGGACATGCGGTGATTGAATTTTTCGAGCCTCTTGCAGAAGAAGATTATGTTGATCTTGTAGTAACTGGATACAATGCCCTTCCTTACATCACTACCTTATCTATTGGTGAACCAAATATCCCTCCCCTCATCCCGCAAAAACCGGAAGGTCCGGCCTCCGGAAAACCCGGTGTTTCCTACCTCTATCGCACCTCAACAACAGATGCGGATGGAGATGCTGTCTACTACCTTTGGGATTGGGGTGATAGCACCTTTAGTGAATGGATAGGACCATTTAACTCTGGTGAAACCGCGACGCTGTTACATTCCTGGCCAGAAGAAGGTACCTACGCAGTCCGTGTGAAAGCAAAAGACACTTACGGTGCAGAGACCGACTGGTCAGAACCTCTTGATATCACACTGCCAACATCCAGCCATCTCTTCGTGTTCCTACAACATCACTTCCCGTATCTTACACGAATCCTTGAGATAATCCGGCAGATGATTATCTAATTTCTTTCCTTTTCTTTTTATCTTAAAAAAGAAAATTGTGCAGTCGCACCGTTTCATGGGGGATACTATGCTATGATAAAATCGAAAAAAAAGATGTCACTCTATGTTATATTCTTTATTGTGTTGCTGTGTATTCCGGTAACTTCCTTTTGTGCAATATCATGGAATCAGACAAATGTCTTTGAGGAAAATATTATTGTGTTTGCTCCACCATCACCGGTCCGTCAGCCCGCGGAATTTGAGTCGATGGAAGGTGTTCTTATTCGATATCCGTTTGGGATATCATATCAATTAATCAAGGAAATGGCAGAGAACGTCACTGTCGTTACTATTGTTTCAAGTCAGTCTCAACAAAACACTGTTATCTCGCAGTATCAGAGTTATGGTATAGATATTGCTCATTGCAGTTTTCTTATCGCCCCTACTGACACATACTGGACAAGGGACTATGGTCCCTGGTTTATCTTCACGGGCAATAATGAGCAGGGTATCGTTGATTTTACCTATAATCGGCCCCGTCCAAACGATGATCAAATCCCACTGGCGTACGCTAATAACCAAAGCATCCCTTATTATTTCATGTCTCTTACGCACACGGGTGGGAACTACATGACCGATGGTCAAGGCATATCGATCTCCACGAACTTGGTCTGGACTGAAAACCCTGGGCTTAGTCATACGCAAATCGATCAACTGATGAGCGACAATCTTGGTATCCACACGTATCATGTTGTTGCTGATGTAAATGGAGATTACATCAAACATATTGACTGTTGGGCAAAATATCTTGCACCGGATGTCATCCTTATCAGGGAGGTTCCTCCCAGTCATTCTCAATACACCCTCATAGAGGCAGCAGTTGATTATTTTGAATCACAGAGCAGCTGCTATGGAACACCATATCAGGTTGTCCGTGTATACACACCGAATAATGAGCCATATACGAATTCACTTATCTTAAACAATAAAGTGTTTGTACCGATGATGGGAACATCATGGGATTCAGCTGCGATTCAATCATATCAAAACGCCATGCCAGGTTATGAGATCCTTGGGTTTACGGGTTCATGGGTGTCTTCTGATGCGATACATTGCAGGGCGATGGGCATTACCGATCGTCATATGCTCTATATCGAGCATATCCCGTTACAAGGAAATCAATCTAATCAAAATGGATATGATATCCAGGCGAAGATTTATCCATACAGTGGACAGCCCCTTATCAGCGGGTCAACAGGCGTGTATTGGCGTATTAATTCTGGGAACTGGAACTTCCTCGAAATGCAGCCCCTGGGAAATGATTCATATCACGCGGTTATTCCCGCGCAAGAAAATGGGACCGCTGTGTCGTATTACATCCACGCAGAAGATGCATCGGGAAGAGCGGAAAATCACCCCTATATTGGTGCACCGGATGCTTATGTCTTTACTGCATATGGCGATATTCAGCAAAACACTCCTCCAGAAACGCCTCAGCGCCCGTCTGGTCAAACATCTGGGAAGGTGGGTTCAATCTATCTCTATTCGACGGTAACAAGCGATGTCGATGGCGATTCTGTGTTTTACTTATGGGATTGGGGTGATGGGAATTTCAGTGACTGGCTTGGACCATTTTCATCAGAAGAGACCGCGACTGCTCAACACTCATGGTCTGTGAAGGGAACATATTCCATTCGGGTAAAGGCAAAAGACATCTATGGTGACCAGACCGACTGGTCAGAACCTCTTACGGTAACGATGCCACGGAACATATTTAGTACGGTGAGGTTATTTCAGAGATTAGAGCACTTATTCCCGAATTTCTTTTCATTCTTCTATGAAATTTTTCAAAAACTAGTTTTGTATAAATAACTCTTTTTTCTTATTTTTTTACGACCTTGTACTTGTCGATGGGATCAAGCAGTGCAAGATGTTCTCCGTTATCCCATTGAACCCAGATAAGGGTTTCATCTGTCTCTTGCTCTATTTTCGTAACTGTTCCCTGAGATCCTGGCTTTAGCTTGGTCATCGAATCATTGATGAAGACAAGCTCGATACGATTCCCTACATTTACCTTGTTTTTCATGTAGTATCCCCCTATTTTATCGGATGCGGGTAACGGGATTGGAACCCGTGTGATAAGCTTGGGAATCCCTGTCCAACAGGAGAAACCCGCTCATATTTATCCTTCTGATGTAAATAAATATTTTACATTGAGAAATATTCAAGGAGTATGCAAAGAATGGCAGGAGATAAGCAGAAGATGGATAAAAACTTATCTTGATTATGTTTCTTGGAGTTTTGATGAAGATAAAACCTTGCTCTACTGTAGAAAGATAAAAAAAAAGTCATAAATAGCATACTATCGAAAGCAAGTTTATCAGATTAGACGATTTTTATAATACCTGAAAATAGATTGGGTTTCTACTATTCAGTTACCACCTGAACCAGAATGTCTTCCTAAGCGGGTATCATCAGAAACACGCAGATTTTGAAAAATTTTCGATGCTGGGAAATCATTTTCAGAGGAACTATTAGAATGATTCAACTGGTTTTGGTCTAAAAGCCATTTGGGGCTTACAGAATAAAAAAATCGGCTATAACCCCCGTCTTGGAATTCCAATTTATCTTACGATTCCTTGGGTACAATTCGACTGGTTTCCAGCCAAAGAACCCTATGACAATCTGGGGATGAGATGAGAAGAGACCCTCTTAAATTGCGAATGATGTCTAAGGAATGGTTTTTTGCTTTCGCACAAAAAAACTAGTATTGATTGTATGTTTAAACTGTGTCAATGCTTCTGTTTTCTGAAGGTATATTTTTCATAAACACTGGGAGAATAACATGAAAGGAAAACTCCGGAGCAAGGGAGGAAAAAATTAAATGTGAATAAAAATTTTTCTCCGGAGTCAATAAACCCTAAATCAACGATTTTTAATAAACTTTGCGTGATGTAAGTTAGTTAGTGTGACGGAACATGGTGAAATTACATAATTAAAATTTCACAAAAAAACCATTAGTAATCCATGTAAACTGTGTCACTGGTTCCTTCCAGTGTTTTCTAAGGATATGTTTTTAAAGGAGAACAGTGTTATAAAATATAATGGGGTAGGAAAGTTATGGGTAAGAAACCTCTGATTGTGATAAGTCTCTGTGCTGTGGTGCTTCTGGTTCTGGGTTCGTTGAGCAATGTGGTGGGATATCAAACCGTTCAATCATCAAATCAGAGGATGATCACAAATGAGGTGAATCAAAGAGAGTTGTTGTTACAGACCGTCGTTGATATTGCGAACAATAAGGAGATACAGCAAATCATTCTCAAATCTCAGATGAGTAGAGGAATATTTCCAAATCTTGACGTAAAATTCTCATTAACAAAGAACCAACTTAAGCTGATGTATATGATTGGTTTGTCGCTTTCAAAGACTATTAGTAAATCAAGGATACATTCGATAGACGTGTGGTATCAATTCAGTAAACAAGGGATGCAGAAGGAAATTTATGCTGTCATTGAAAAAGATCCTGCACTCAAGGAAAGAATAAGTAAATTACAAAACTCAGAGTGTGATTGTGAAAACAAAAATACATCAAAATGGAATTACACCGGTTTATGTATACTTCTATTTCCGCTATATGTATTTTTATCGTTGTATGCTTTTTGTGTAAATATAATGTTTGAGATATTACATCTAGATAGGAATAATAGGTTAATATTTATATTGTATCTATTTATTATATTCCCATTTGTGATTATCTTTGAAATCGGATGGCGTTTGGATTGTTTTTGGGGGTATGACCCATACCTACCAACAACGAAGTAGATCATATGAAAAGGAAATGGTTGGCGGTTGGAATCATTCTCTTGTTCGTTGGTGTCGCAAATCCACCAGGTACCAATGCAAAAATGCCTGTAGCAAGCGAAGAAGCTAACACAATCAGCGCATCAATTATACCAATGAATAATGGGACATTGTCTGGTTATGTTACTGATACAGCGATGAATCCTATCGAAGGTGCGAGAGTACGGGTGTATTTCCATAATACATCACGGGAGAATTACAGTGATGCAACTGGGTATTACCATGTCACTGATATTCCCATCTGTAATTGCACAAAAAATGCCACATGTTCAAAGGAGGGATATTATACAGCATGGGTCTATCTCTCTATTTGGGAGAATACAACTTACAATTTTACTTTAATAGAAAAGGGTCATTGGTTCTATGTCGGTGGGAGTGGATCAGGGAATTATACGAGGATTCAGGATGCAATAGATAATGCGAGTGATGGCGACACGGTATTTGTTTATGATGATTCCTCACCATATTATCAAATAGTGAGAATTAAAAAGAGTATAAATCTAATAGGAGAAAACTATGTAACAACCATTATTGATGGTAATCATAGTGGAGATGTTGTTGCAATAAGTAAATCATCTGTTAATCTTAGTGGCTTTACTATTCGAAATAGTGGTGAGTACCCCTCTATTTCCGCAGGTATCCAACTATTTACTGGTCTTGGTGATATAACAATTTTTGATAATATACTTTCCAATAATTATCAAGGAATCGATAATTATGCTAATTCCCGTATTCATATCTATAATAATATTTTCTCAGAAAATTCAAGAGGTATAGATTTCTTTTATGGCAAGAGTTGCTCAGTGCATAATAATCTTTTTGTACATAATTCCTATGGTATTACAGCACTTGGTGCGTTAGGTGGCTCCAATAGTATCTTTAGTAATGAATTTCGAGGCAATGATATTGGGATAAACTTTTTCCGTTATCAAAAAGCAGAGATTTATCGTAATAATTTTATCAATAATACCAAACATGCTCATTTTGTAAATGATCAAGGTTTTCTCATCAACGCATATGATAAACAAACTTGGTATCGTAATTACTGGGATGATTGCAACAACCTAATTGTTAAAGTTATAGTGGGTGAAGGTAGAAATTGGATTAAATATAAAATCTATGATTTTGATTGGTTCCCAGCACACAAACCCTATGACATTCCAGGAGTTAATTGAAGAAAGAGACCATCTGAAATTGTCGAAATGATGCCTGAGGAATAGTTATCTTAATTGCAGTATGTGTGGATTTCAATCTTATACATTATAATTGTTAAACTGAGGAGGATTTAAAGAGAATATATAATAGAGTGATGAGTAATAATATGGGAATTCAGGTTTCGGATGCGGGTAACGGGATTCGAACCCGTGTGACTAGCTTGGGAAGCTAATATCATAACCACTAGATCACATCCGCAACAACAGGAGAAAAATCAAGTCATTATTTTTATAATTTTCTGTGTTTTATGATATTGGCAGAAATGATGAGAATAAGCAGGTTTTTGACAATATAAAGTTCAAATCTACCTGTCATTTCTCATATTGAAATTATATAAAGGTTTTATCATTATATAATCATAATTTAAAAAAAGTTGAGGTATTAAAAT
>LSSI01000001.1 GCA_001595945.1 Thermoplasmatales archaeon SM1-50 | reverse complement strand
GAGCCATTGACAGATTCTGACAGCATGACTTTATCGACGACTCCACCTTCCCCATGTTGTACCGTTACCGATGTCTCCCTGCGTTTCTGCGGGGTAAGAAAATCAGTCGGCTCCTCAAGGAAACGAGGGGGAGATGTTTTGCCTATCAACACGTCTCCGCCATTCGCGGTGCATTCCGGGGAAATCAATCCGTCCTCACCAAGGTTGTTGTAAGCATCCTCACTGCGGACCCCTCGACAATCAGGGCTTGGGATCTCAAAATGATCCTCTTGACCACCAGGATACCGTTTCTCCTCACTGCTATACGTCCGGACAAACGTGCTCCGACCAAGTCCCCGTTCAATCGCGGACTTGCTCATGATCAAGGCATCTTCCATGTTATAGCCCTGGAACGAGGCAACAGCGACAATGTAATTCTGCCCTGCAGGCCGTTCTCTAAATTTGATATATCGGATGGGGTGGGTCTGAACAAGCGGCATCTGCGGATAATGAAGCAGATGACCACGGGTATCTGGCCTGATACGATAATTTGAGGCACCAAACCCAAGCGATTGTTTTCCCATCCCAGCACCCATAGTGATCCTTGGGGATGAGTTGTGCTCGGGGTATGGAACAAGCGATGCTCCGATCCCAAGGATACACATAGGGTCCAACTCCATATGAGTATGGTCTGGGGTGAGATTTTCCTGTCGCAATGCGATCAGTGCATTTTCTTCTTCTTCAGCATCAATATATTCAACAACCCCCTCGTTGATAAGCTCAGTCCATTTCTTTCTACCTTCCTTTATATCCGAAAAAATTTTCTGGTTTAACAAAAGCTTTCCATTTTCAACGACAAGCAACGGACGTCGTAACCTCCCACAATCACAGTTAACAATCACATCGTTTCCTTCAATATCATAGGTGACATTGATTTCATTACTCAGCATGCCTCTCCGCCGTCTGTCTCGAAGTTTCTTGACCAAGTCCGCACCGTTCGGATGCATCCCGATTAAATCACCGTTGAGATACACACGAGCTCCAGTGACATGTTTAGTTAACTCCTTAATCCCCAGTTCTCGTAAAACGGTTTCAACCTCTTGTTCCCCAAGTCCCTCTGAGATCTCTACAGTCAACGCAAGGTTTTTGACAAGACCGCAGTTTGGTCCTTCCGGTGTCTCATTGGGACAGAGACGACCCCATTGTGTTGAATGCAGATCTCGCGCCTCGAAATGCGGCTGCGACCGTGTCAATGGTGAAGTGACTCTTCGTAAATGACTAAGCACCGCTAAATTACTGGTCCTATCAAGAAGCTGAGAGACACCTGCCCGGCCACCAACCCAATTCCCCGTAGCAAGCGCATGATGAATACGTTGGCTTAGGACATCAGAACGAAGCGATGATGCTATCTTGATTTCCTTTCCTTTTGCATGGATCCGCTCGATCTGATATTTTAGATCCTTGCATAACGCGGTAAATGCGACCCGGAACAGATCCTCCATGAGATCTCCTGCTAGCTTCAAACGCTTGTTCGCGTAATGGTCCTTGTCATCCTGCTCTCGTTTCCCAAGAGCAAGCTCTAGAACAGCCATCCCCATGCGAGCCACGAAAATAGCCTTTTTCAAACGATCCTGCGGGTCATTACCCAGATGAGCAAGCAGATGACGATCCATGATGGTCTCAACGCGTTTTACTCGGTACTCCTTGGCCTGACCACCTGCGAACTTCTTCCCAAGGTATGCAACCGCTTCCTCTTTTGTTGCAATGCTGTATTCTTTAGCACATTCCTCGATGTTCGCAAGTACATACGGCTCCATCTTTGGGTCTACACAGATGACATCAACGATTTCTTTATCATTCTCCATACCTAATGCCCGCAATAACACAATAAGGGGGATTTGTCCGTAGGTGGTCGGTAGGCTTACCATAAGCATACCGTCCTTACGTTTTTCCACCACGGTTAACGCTCGATACCCCTCTCGCTGGGAGAATACTTTTGCCACTTCAACATCGGTCCCATACCGACTTGACCGCTCAACAAGCACTCTATTAGGAGCAAGGTCTTCAACAGTGATTAACACTCGTTCCGTTCCATTACTAATAAAATACCCACCAGGATCCAAAGGATCCTCCTGTTTCTGTTGAAGTTCTTTTTGGTAATCCCCCTCTACCAGGGGTCTGTCTAATTTTTCTTCCATCACCCGTTGGGAGATATTACATCGTAGGGACTTGACCATGATAGGCAACTCACCAATACGGACCATCTCCGGTTCGTACTCCACCTCGTTTTTCACAGGAATAAACTCAAGCTCCACTGGCGCCTCATACGTCAGATCCCTTAATCGAGCCTCCATTGGGGTAAGTTCCCGTTCAGTCCCATCTGCTTCTTTTACCTGCGGAAGACCGACCTTTATTTTTCCAAATCGAATCTTATATCCTTCTATTTCAGGGTAGATATACCCTCGTTTCATTCCTTCTTCTTCCTGACCGATGATCGTACCATCCACAATCCTTTGAAGACGATTCCGTAAAAAATCATCATAGGAAGCGATCTGATGGTTGACAATACTCCGCTCTTTATAAAACACATCAACAAGTTCTCTCATAAATACTCCTCATAAATCCCCTTTAACATTTCTATGTTTCTTCGCTTGCTGAACTGAATTCCTCAGATGGTTTAGCAAAGAAGAAACTCTCGGAGGTCTCATTCTCAACAACCAACCGGTATGCTGTCGCATATTTCGCAGTCGGGCTTTTTCTAATGATTTTAATAATCTGACCAGGTTTCGCCCCTGTCGAAATCACTGCAGGATCCGTTGCAAGAATACGTGGCAGCTGATCCGGTTTGATATCATATTTCTTGAGCAGCTCTTTTTTTTCTTTCTCAGTTAGAATAGTATGTTCTGGGACCAGCTTATGTCCTAAGATGTCATAATATTTTTTTGGCGGGGCTGCGATACTGCATTCCTCCTACGTTCCTTGTGAGGAAAGGCGGGCCTGAAGGGATTCGAACCCTTGGCCACCTGGTTAAAAGCCAGATGCTCTACCTAGCTGAGCTACAGGCCCAAACATGGGCCACAGTTACAATGATTTTTTATGGTATAGGCTATATTAAGTAACGTTGGAACGGCTTACCCGTAATACAATTTCCCCTATAAATACCTTTACATATAATAAGTTTTGTATAAAAAATAATCATAGATTTTGTATTCTCCTAAATTCTCCTAAGCAAAGATTATAATCGACCTCCCAAATACATCACATTAATGAAGATAAATGAAATATTTTATTCACTACAAGGAGAAGGTTTGTTAACGGGTACCCCAAGTGTTTTTCTTAGGACCTCGGGTTGTAACCTCCGATGTTCCTTCTGTGATACGACCTATGCATATGAAAAAGGAACCATCATGAATATCAAAGAAATACTTGATGAGGTGACAAAATTCCATTGTAACTATGTCTGTCTTACCGGTGGAGAACCCTTACTTCAAAAGCAAACATCACAACTAATAAACATACTGCTAAGCAAAAACTATAAAGTGTGTCTTGAGACAAATGGAAGTAAGAGCATTAAAAGATTCGTCGGAAGAAATTTTCTGTTTATATCCCTTGATATCAAATGCCCCTCCTCAGGTGTTCATAAACAAATGAACATGAGCAATATTCTCTATCTGAAAAAAAAAGATCAACTCAAATTCGTCATTAAAAACAAACAAGATTACGAATACGCAAAAAAAATCCTTGGGAAATACAACCCGGTATGCCCTGTTTTCTTCCAACCTGTATGGGGGGCTAATCCAAAGAAGCTTGCCTCATGGATCCTTGATGATGGTTTGTCAGTTCGATTATCATTGCAGATTCATAAAATCATTTGGGGATCAAGAAAAAGGGTCTAACGTCACGTTGATTACCTCATGGTTTCTAAAGGGGAAACCTAAACACAAACTATATACATCAAAAGTGCATTCATGGTTGAAATTAAGAGACTAAAGTGAGAAAAACAGAAGAAAAAAATGAGGTGAAATAAAAAATGCAACCATCAAATATGGCATATGATAGAGCAATTACCGTGTTTTCCCCAGACGGGCGTTTATTCCAGGTAGAGTACGCACGGGAGGCAGTAAAACGAGGGACAACAACTGTTGGGGTGAAATTCAGAGATGGTGCAATTTTAATTGTTGACAAACGTATCACTTCCAGACTAATTGAACCGGATTCCATTGAGAAGATTTTTATCATTGATGATCACATCGGATGTGCAACATCTGGTCTTGTTGCTGATGCACGTTCTCTGATAGATCGTGCTCGATTGGATGCACAGATAAACGAAATTACGTATAGTGAGAAAATTCAGGTTCAAACCCTAGTGAAACGTATCTGTGATTTCAAGCAAACCTACACCCAATATGGTGGTGTTCGACCCTTTGGGACTGCGTTGCTGATAGCGGGTGTCGACCAGACCGGTGCCCGATTGTTTTCCACTGACCCTTCGGGAGCGCTGATGGAATACAAGGCAGCAAGTGAAGGGGCGGGACGCACAGGCGCCATGGCGTATTTCGAGGAACACTATAAAGAGAACGCCCCTCTTGAAGAAGCTATCGACCTGGGGATAAAAGCATTGCATAAAGGAACAGAAGGAAAACTTAATCCGGATGCCATCGAAATTGGTATCGTGAAAAAAGGTGTGAAATTCCATATCCTTTCCTCTGCAGAAACAAAAACCTATGTGAATAAGGCGATTGGAGGAAAATAACGGTGGTCAGTCTAGAAAACGCTGTGATTGCACGATTGCATAAAGGAACAGACCGTTTTGAAATCCTTGTAGATCCTCATGAGGCAGAGCATATCATGGAGGGAAAAACAGAAAACATACTCTCTGCTCTGGCGATTGACGCGGTTTTTAGTGATTCGAAGAAAGGAACCCACGCGGCTATAGAATCACTGCAGAAGCACTTTAACACCACCGATATTTCCGTTATTGCTAAGGAAATTATTCAGAAAGGGGAAATTCAGCTTACCATAGAGCAGCGTCGTGAGATGCAGGAGAAGAAACGAAAGCGAATTGTTGATTTGATTGTTAAAAACGCAATGGATCCACAGACAAAAATGCCACATCCAAGGACCCGTATCGAGCTTGCGTTGGATGAAGCAAAAGTCCATATCGACCCATTCAAATCAGTAAACCAACAAATGAAAACCATCCTTGAGCACCTACGGCTTATTCTGCCTATCTCAATGGAACAGGCGCGGGTCTCGGTGAAAATCCCACCGGAATATGTCGGGAAGGCATATGGCGCGGTTCGCAGTTTTGGCACGTTAGAACGGGAGGAATGGCAATCAGATGGTACATGGATTGGTATTGTGAAGCTACAGCCAGGTATGCAAACAGATTTTTATGATAAGCTTAATACCCTTACAAAGGGAAACGTTGAAACAAGAGTTTTAAAATAAATTTATGAAGAAGGAACCACGATTTTATGTCAAATGAAGGACGTCAAGTAGTCATCCCTGGTCAGATTCTTGGTGAAACTTCCGCTCTACATCCTGGGCGGGGGACATATGTCGAAAATAGGAAAATCTACGCAGAACGACTTGGAGTCCTCAATATCCAGGATAAATTCGTCCATATAATCCCCTTGCGAGGGCGATATGACCCTATTGTGGGTGATTTTGTAATCGGCGTTGTCGAAGAAGCATCAACATCCAATTGGATGGTTGACATCAACGCTCCATACCCTGCGCTGTTGCATGTAAAAGAGGTTCCTTGGGAAATTGAATTCGCTGATACGGAAAAATATTTAAACACAGGTGATACCATACTGGCGAAGGTTCTCTCAATAGATGAGTCAAAGAAGCTTCAGATCACCCTTAAAGACCGTAATCTCTTTAAACTTAAAGACGGTCATCTTATCGAATTTGAGCCATCCGTGTACCGACGTATCATGGGGAAGAAATATTCCATGATCGAGAATATACAAAAATACACCCGTTGTCGCATAAAGGTCGGTAAAAACGGACGTATCTGGATTGATGGAGACCCGGAAGAAATCGAGAAGGTCTTGGCTGCAATCACTATGATTGAGCGAGAGGCCATAACATTTGGACTGACAAGCAGGATCGAAGAATTCTTAAAAAAAGATGCAAAGGATGTAAGATAATGAAATCAGACATAAAGTTAATAACAGATGAAGGAAAACGATTAGATGGGCGAGGTCCACATGATTTGCGAAAAATAAAAATAGAGGCGGGTGTACTCCATCGGGCTGATGGCTCCTGCTACCTCGAATGGGGGGGCAACAAGGTCCTTGCTGCTGTCTACGGCCCTCGGGAAGCAGTCCCGCGGCATACACAAAACCCACTGAAAGCAATTGTGCAAGCACGTTATAACATGGCCGCGTTCAGTGTCGAGGATCGCAAACGCCCTGGTCCAGATCGACGAAGCGTCGAGATTTCAAAGGTCATTTCTGAGGCACTGGAAAAAGTGATTCTCACCGAATACTTCCCTCGCGCAAGTATCGATGTAAACATCGAAGTGCTTGATGCAGAGGCAGGGACCCGCTGCGCTGGACTGTCCGCTGCAGCAGTCGCATTGGTCGACGCAGGAATCCCAATGCGGGATATACCGGTCGCATGTGCTGCAGGGAAAATCGAAGGCCAGGTCGTCCTTGACCTTGGCAAAGAGGAGGATAACTTTGGTGACGCTGACCTGCCGATAGCAATCTCCCCAAGAACCGATGAGGTGCTGTTGCTGCAGATGGATGGTCATTTCACGGTTAATGAATTCAATCAAGCATTTGACCTTGCATTGAAAGGATGTCATACCGTCTCAGAAATCCAGAAGAAGGCGATCCTGGAGAAGTATCAGTCTGTCGTTGCGGAGGTACAAGAATGACCATTGTCCCAGTGATAAAACGTGATTATATCACAAAGCTTGCTGAACAAGGCAAACGAATTGACGGGCGAACCTTTGACAATTATCGGACCATCGACATCGAAACAAAAGTAGTCAATAAGGCGGAAGGCTCTGCTCGGGTGAAAATCGGCAATACCCAGGTCCTTTGTGGCATCAAAATGGATATTGGGGAACCCTTCCCTGATACACCGACAACAGGCGTAATGAGTACCGCTGCGGAATTCGTTCCGCTCGCATCCCCTGATTTTGAATCAGGGCCCCCCAGAGAAAATGCCATTGAGCTTGCACGGGTGGTGGACAGAGGTGTGAGGGAATCCCAAGTCATCCAATTAGAAAAACTCTGTATCGCCCCTAGTGAAAAGGTATGGCTCGTCTTCATCGATATCCACATCCTTGATTATGATGGGAATTTATTTGATGCAGCATCTCTTGCTGCTCTTGCTGCGTTATTAACCACAAAGGTTCCTGTTTCTCGATTTTTAAAAACTTTAAACGAAAAAGAGAGGGCATCATGGCAGGAACAACTTGCAGATATCTACCGAATACCTGGGGTAAACGAGGTTCCCTTCGGATCCGACGAAACAAGCACAAATCAAAAGAAAGTAGAGGATTTTCCTTTACCAATGATTGAACCTCCAATATCATGCACTGCTGTGAAAATCAACGATTTTGTGCTCTTTGATCCGTGTTTTGATGAGGAGGTTATCGCAGACGTTAGATTGACGGTCGCAACCGATCATAAAGGGGACCTTCGTGCGATGCAAAAAGGTCTTTCTGGGAGTTTTACCAGGGAGGAGATACAAAAAGTTATAAAAGGAGCTCTTGATAACGGGCAAGAAATACGTAAGAAGCTCAATCATAGTATAGGGAAATAATTATGTCAAAACGAACCAAGAAAGTTGGGACCTCTGGCCGCTATTCATCGCGGTACGGTGTAAAATCTCGAACCATAGTCCGCGAGATTGAAGGCCAACAACGGCTCCGACATTCCTGTCCACAATGTGGTCAGAAGTCAGTTCAACGGAAGAGCACAAGCATATGGGAATGTTCGAAATGCGGCAACATCTTTGCTGGTGGAGCATACCTTCCTGAGACGCCATCTGGTGTTGCTGCTGAGAAAATCCTCAAAGGACTCCCTAATAAAACCCCTGTTGAGGAAGAATCACTATGACCCGGTATAAATGTGGGTTATGCAAGAAAGCAGTCCAGTTCGATGTCAAGAACATAGGGATGCAATGTCCGTACTGCGGAAGCAAGGTGTTCTACAAAGAACGCCCGACGATCGCCAAACGCATTAAAAGCCTATGACCTTCAAGGCTATGTTTAAGTTTTTTTTTCTTTCTACATCAGATGCTACTGTTATAGCACAATCGCTTTCCCCAGAAATACAACATAAGATCCCGAAATCAACCGTTATTTTTACTATTGATAAAAAAACCTTCACGTTAACTATCCAGTCCGAAGATCTTAGCTCTCTTCGGGCAGCCTGTAATTCGTATCTGCGATGGATCCAAACTGCTTTATCTGTCAAGCAACTTGTTTAAACCTCGATGGTCTCAGATCTTCCAGGTCCTATAGAGATAAGACAGATCGGGACCTTTGTGTCGTTTTCGATGAATCGAAGGTACGTCTGCGCTTCTTTCGGTAGATCTGAGAGGTTCTGGGCTGCAGGATTCATCGTGGTCCAACCTTTGAGGGTCGCATACACTGGCTTGCAGGCTGCAACATCCTGGATGTTCGCTGGAAAATAATCAATTTTCTTACCATTAACATTGTATTGTGTACATATCTTTATTTCTGGTAAGCCATTTAACACATCAAGTTTGGTAATAGCGAGGTTCGTAACCCCTGAGATCATACAGGAATGTCTCACCACGACAAGATCAAGCCAACCACAACGCCGTGGTCTGCTGGTAGTCGTCCCAAACTCATGACCGACGTGTTGAAGATGCTCTCCGGTTACATCAAAAAGTTCGGTGGGGAGTGGTCCTTCACCGACCCTGGTTGTATACGCCTTGACAATTCCGATGATTTCATCGATGGCTCGAGGTCCGATGCCAGCACCAATAGTTGATCCCCCTGCGGTCGTATGTGACGAGGTCGTATACGGGTAGGTACCGAACTCGACATCAAGCATGGTCCCCTGTGCCCCCTCAAGAAGTATATTCTTCTTTTTCTGAAGCGCCTTGTTTAGTTCGATGTGGGTTGAAGTGATATATGGCTTCAACCGTTTCCCGTAGACACTGTACGTTTCTAGGATCTCCTTCTCATTAAGCGTTGTCTTGATGCCGTATATATCGATTATTTTCTGTTTCAATTTTAGGATACGGGAGAGTAATCGTTGTAAGGTTTCTTTATCAGTAAGATCAATAGCTCTGATACCGTTGCGAGCGACCTTATCACTGTAGCAGGGTCCGATGCCACGTTTCGTCGTACCAATCTTCTTGTCACCAAGGTGCTGCTCTTCTGCGCCGTCAAGG